>CBINGT010000228.1:0-6133 GCA_966250245.1 uncultured Anaerolineae bacterium | reverse complement strand
TTGCCTGCGCGAACGTGACGCGACCCATCAGTTCGTCGATCCGGTAGCCCCGCAGCCGGATCTCGTTCGGCTTGACCTCGGTGATCGCCGTCTTCCAGCCTTGCTCCTGCTCCGTCATGCGCTTACTCCCTTGGAGCGCTGCCCAGCCGCGCCAGCGCTTCGTGCGTTGCGCGCGGAATGTCATCAAACGACTCAACCACCGTCGCGCCCGCTTCGCGCAGCCGCCGGACTTTCGCTTCATACGTCCCGCGCTCGCCCTCGATGATCGCGCCCGCGTGGCTGAACCGCGTGCCGCTCCGCGCGCTTCGCCCGCCAATGCACGCAATCACCGGTTTGGTCAGCGCGCCGGACTCGATCAAATCAGCAACCTGCTCTTCTTGCGAGGTCCCGATCTCGCCAAACAACACGATCGCACGCGTCGCCGGATCCTGGTCGAACAGCCGCATCACTTCGGGATGAGGCAACCCCACGATCGGATCGCCGCCGACGTGCACCAGAGTCGAGGTGCCGATCCCCGCCCGCGCCAGATAGTACGCGATGCTCGTGGTAATTCCGCCGCTGCGGCTGCTGACGCCAACGGGGCCGGGGAAAAACCACTCGCGCGCGCTGGCCGCCCGTCCGCCCATCATGCCGAGCACCGCCTGCCCTGGGCTCAGCACGCCGAGCGTGTTCGGCCCGACAAAGCGCGCCCCCACGCGATCCGCTTCGTTCGCGATCTCAAGCACGTCGTAAATCGGGACGCGATCGGGCACGATGACGAGCAACTTCACCCCGGCCGCGATCGCTTCGAGCGCGGCGCTCTTGACCAGCGGCGCCGGAATGAACAGCACGCTCGCGTCGATCGGGCCGACCTGCTCCCACGCTTCGCGGACCGTGTCAAACACCGGCACGCCCTCGACCTCGCCGCCGCCTTTGCCGGGCGTCACCCCGGCGACGATGTGCGTCCCGTACGAGCGCATCAGCCGCGTGCGCGTGAGTCCCTCTCGCCCAGTGATGCCCTGCACCAGCACGCGCCGGGCGCTATCCGTCAGAATCGCCATGCATCCCCTCGCCGCGTTGTGCTATCCGAAACTCGTCCAGACCCAGGATCGGCAGACGGACATAACCGCCCCGGTTCCCCTCGAAAAAGCACTCGACCTCGCACGCCAGACACTCGATGCAGCCGCCGCGCCGTGCTTCCTCACGCGTGATGTTGAGCACCGGCACCTCTCCGTCAAGCGAAAGAATCTGCGGGACACACGTCTTCACACAGATTTTCGTCGGGCAATCACGGCAGAGCGCATGGTCAAAGGTCACCGTGCCGCCCGTCACCGTCTCGAAGCGGAACGGCTCGCGCGCATTGCGATCGGCGTAGTCGCTCATCGCCACGTCGATCACGGGCGTATCAGCGATCAGGTCGCGCAGCCGCGCGGCGCAGAACTCCGGCGAGTCGTCCTTCCCATAGCCCTCAAGCGGAACCGGTAAGAGGGGCCGCGCGCGCTCAAGGATGGCGATCGCTTGCTCTTCGGCGTTGCCGCCCAGACGGATCACCGCGGGAACGGTGAGCGGTTCTTCGAGGAATGCCTTGACCAGCGCCCGCGCAGAGTGGTACTGCTCCTGGCTGGCAACGCCGCTACCGCTGGCGAAATAGCCATCGATGCCCGGCTGGCTGAGGATGATCCGCGCGGCGCGATAGACCTTGCTGGCGGGCGGATTGCCGCTTGTGTCGACGAAGTTAGCAATCTGCAGGCCCTGAGCGTGTAGCGCATCCATGCTCATCATGCTGCCGCCACCGCCCGCGCCATGAAAGCCGACAACACGCTCGCCCCGTCTGAAGCCCTGGCGCATCTGGATGAAGAAAAACGTCCCGCGATAGTCCCACGCTCGACGTCCCAGGCGATCCGCTCCAGCGGGGTCGGCGGGCGATCCAGCTCGCGCGCGAACGGGATGTCCAGCTCCGGCTGGCGGAAGACGGCGTAATCGTCGATCGTGATGCGACAATCTGCTGCGATCAGCCGCCCATCATCCGTGAGCGCCAGAGGATTGATCTCGGCGGCGCGGGCGTCGTAGCGGCGAGCGACCTCGTACAGCTTCGGAAGCAAGTCGCCTAGCTGAAGCAGCAGTTTTCCGCTGATCCCGGTGCGCCGCGCCAGATCGCGCGCCTCGAAATCGCGCAGCCCCGCGCGGATGTCGATCGTGTGCCGTGCGAGGTGTTGCGGGTGCTCCCTTGCGATCGCTTCTACACCGGAGCCGCCAAGGCTGCTGAAAATCATGACCGGCGCGCGCGCCTGATCGTCAATGATCACACCCGCGTAGAATTCGCGAGCAATCGCGAGCCGCTCCACGACGAGCACCCGCTCTACCCGAAACGCGCCGATCTCCATGCCGAGCAGCGCCCGCGCAGCCTCAGCGGCCTCGTCGGGCGTCTCGGCAAACCGGATCCCACCCAACGCTGCCCGCCCGGTCACCCACACCTGCGCCTTGACCACGACCGGTCCGCCGATGACCTCAGCGATTGCGCGCGCTTCCTCGGGCGTGGCTGCCACATCTCCGCGCGGAACCGCGATCCCGGCCTTCTCAAGCAGCGCGCGGCCCTGATACTCGTGCAGTTTCGCCATGTCCTACTCGCTCACCTGCGCCGGAGAGATGCGAAGATCCGCGTAGGCAGTGTGACTGCCATGCCACGTCGAGAGGCCGATCTGCCCACGCTGGTACGGCGCCGGATCGCGCCAATCGAGCTCGGCACGCTCGCCGCCGCCTTCGGCCACAACGATGAACCGGTCGCCGCGTGCCGTAATCCGCAGCCAATAGCGCTCGCCGTGTCGCCATGCAAACGGCGCCGACGCGACGATCTCATAGCGCCTGCCGGCCTTGCGATAGAATGCGAGGGTTCCGTCCGGGGCAAGCGCCGCCGCATAGGACCGCTGCGCGCCCTGCACACGGACATTCGCGCCGTGATACTCGCCGATCAGCGGTGTGACGGCAACTTCAAGCACATAGTCGGTCCAGTCGATGTCGCCGGTGTACAGCTCACAGAGGCCCGGTCCGCTCCCGTGAAGCTGTCCGTCTTCCAGCCGCCAATAGCCGCGCAGCCGCGTCCATTGGCTGATCGTGCTGCCCTCGGGGCGCTCGCGCGTGAAGTCGATCGAATAGTCGGGAGCACCGGACCAGTCCAGCGATTTCAGGTGAAACGCGCCGATCTCCCAGTTCTCACCCAGGTTGCGGACGACGACGCCTACCTGCGAGAGGCACACCCCGTCCAGCCGGGGGATCGACCATGTGAGCGTCTGCCACAAACCGGGCTTGATCGGTTGCGCAGGCGACTGATGCATCTGCCCGCTGTGCGCATCGAGTACAAATAGCGCCGCCTGCAAGCTATCTGGGGCGCCGGGCTGCGCGCACACCTCGGCGGTGATCGTCTGGCCGGGGAAGATCAGCGGCGTGAACTCGGCGCCGTAGTAGTTACCGTTCAACTCGGCGGGCCGGTAATACGTCCGCGTAAACAGGCGAAGCTCGCCCTTCTTGTTGAGCTTGCGGACGCTAGCTTGCAGGGTGCCGTCCTCGCTCGCCGCAAACGACTGGCGAAGCTCGATCACCCTACCCCGCTCGCCTTCCGCCTGGAAGTTCGCCGTCGCGCCGGGATAGCGCCAATGGTAGCGCGGGCGCGACGCCGATTCCTGCCCGGCCAAACCGCGCCCGATCCGGGCGAACAGGTCCGCGCATTGGGGAATCGTCAGGATATTGCGCGTGCCAATCACGCTCGCGACGATCAGCAGGTCGTTCATTGGCTCGCGCCAGCGCCAGTCGATCCCGTCCAACCCGACCGCGACGCCCATGATCGCCCCGACGTTGCCGACGTTACAGTCGGTATCCCACCCGGCCATGTTGGCGATCTGGATCGTGCGCGAGAAATCGCCCTCGCCGTAGGCCAGCGCCATCGCCACGACGCCCGCGTTCGGGATGATATGCACTTCGCCGGGATAGCGGTCATAGCCGAACTGATCGATCAGGTAGCGCATACACGCACGCCAGTCGGTGGGATGCGCGTGGTAGAAATCAAGCACGCTCCGCACGACGCGCGCGTACTCGCTGCTCGCCGGGATGAGCGCGAGGCCGGTGTCAATCAACGCCAGCGGGTCGGGCTGGCCGAAGGCCGCGCTGACCAGCGCCGCGATAAAGCGCCCGCCGTAAATGCCGTTTCCATCGTGCGACACGCTTGAGGCGCGCGCCGCGAGATCCGCCGCCAGCGTGGGATTGCAGGGTGCGATCAGTCCCCAGATGTCGCTGAAGATCTGCCCGCCGATCTGTTCGGCGAGCGCAGCGCCGTTCTGCGCGATCGATCCGCTGCGGGGCGCCGGGATGCCGCTGGCGAGATTGAGGTATGCCGTGTGCTCTGTCGAGACGCCGTACCCGCCCCACCACAACGTCCCGTGCTGGTCGCCCAGGCAGTTGAGCCACGTCTCGGCAATGTCCTGCGCGCTCAGTTCCGCTCCCGCGCCGGAGTCTTCAAGCGCGCGGATCAAGATCATCGGCAGCGACGTGTCGTCGTCCGGCTTGAACAGCTTGCCGGGCGCCTCATTGAGGTAGTGCTCAACCTCGCCCAGATTGCGCCGGATGTCGTCAAATGTCCAGCCTTCGAGCGGCGCGCCGAACCGCACGCCGATACATTTGCCAAGCCACCCGGCATACACCCGCTCGTCGTAATCGGGCGGGATCGTCCACTGCGTCATGCTTTCCCTCGCTTGCTTGCCTGCCGGTACAAAGCGGCCCCTCGCCGGATGTTGAGGGGCCGCCGCTATCTCTACCGCTACTCGTTACGATCCGTAGATGTCATCCAGGCAGAACTGCGCGTTCGCGGCTTCTTCGGCCAGCATCGCCTCGAGATCGCGCTCGCCGTTCTGAATCCAGCGGACCCGCACGTTGTCGAACGCCGGATAGACGCAGTCCCAGAAGTACTGCGAGCGCAGGTAGTTCGGGACGCGCGTCTCCTTCTGAAGCTCGCGATACGCCACACCGAGAACCGGGTCCTCGTCCCAGCCAAGCTCTTCCAACACGGCGGGGCCGTTCGGCGGCCAGATGCCCGCCTCGGCGGCCATGCGCTGCGCCTCAGGCCCGGCCAGCCATTCCAGGAAGCGCCACGCTGCATCCTTGTGGCGGCTTTCCGACCACATGAAATGCGCGTAGGCGTCGGTCCAGGCGATCCCTTCGCTATTCTCATCGAAACGCGGCGGCGCAACGACGCCCCATTCGAACGTCGCCTGTTCCTCGATCGCGGGAAGCTCCCAGTTGGAGATCGACTGCATCGCCACCCGGCCCGACAGGAACACCAGCTCGCCGTATTGATCTTGCAGTTCCGCCGGAGCCGCAACCTGATCCTCGGTCACCAGCTCCAGGCAGAAGCGCCACGCATTGGCGGCTTCCGGCGTGTCAAAGTAGCCGACCACATCGCGCCCGTCCGGGCTGACAACGTCCGCGCCCAGATTGAACGAGAACGGGGACCAGAGCATGCAGCCCTCGCCACCGACGATCGCGCCGACCCCGTACTGGTCGTTCTCACGGTCGGTGAGCTGGTTCGCCAGCTCGCGGTACTCCGCGATGGTCCATCCATCCTCAGGATAGGGAAGGCCCGCCGCATCGAACAGGTCCTTGTTATAGGCGATAAATCCGGCCGACGCTTCACGCGGCACGCCGTAGTAGTTGCCCTCGTACTGAGTGCGAACCTGGCCGATCGGGAACCAGTCTTCTTCCGGGTTGAGCACCTCGGACGCCTCGATGTAAGGCGTCAGGTTCTCAATGAAACCCTGCTCCGCAATGTCGGTGGCATAGTAGGTTGTCCACACGTCCGGGCCTTCGCCGCCCGCGATCGCGGTCGCCACGCGCGTGTTGAACTGGCTGCTGGGGAACAGCGAGATCGCCACGCGGATGTCGGGGTTCGCGGCCTCGAAAGCGCGGGCAAGCTGGAAGTGCAGGTCGCGCGTCGCCGCTGTGTCGCGGCCTCGCTCTGTGCTCCACCACGTGATTGTGACGACCCCGCCGTCCTGCGCGTGGGTCGCGGCCAGCGGAAGCAGCATCGCCGCAACCACCAGCAAACTAATCCATAGACGCTTGTTCATTGGTTTCTCTCCAAAAACGTAAGACTTCCGAACACGACTGC
>CBINGT010000227.1:0-6206 GCA_966250245.1 uncultured Anaerolineae bacterium | reverse complement strand
TTGCGCCAGGACGCGGCGATCGAGACGCATCTGGTGATCACGCCTGCCGGACGCATCACGATCGCGCAGGAGACGGACTACTCCGTCGGGCAGGTTGAGGCGCTGGCGGATGTGGTCCACAAGCCCGAAAATATCGGCGCCAGCATCGCCAGCGGCTCGTTTGCGACGCTCGGCATGGCGATCGTGCCGTGCAGCATCAAGAGCCTGTCGGCAGTGGCGCACAGTTACGCCGACGATCTGTTGGTGCGCGCCGCCGATGTGACGCTCAAAGAGGGGCGGCCGCTCGTGCTGGTCGTCCGCGAGACGCCGCTGCACCTGGGGCATCTGCGCTTGATGGCGCAGGCGGCGGAGCTGGGCGCGGTGATTCTGCCGCCGATGCCCGCCTTCTACAGCCGCCCGCAGACGTTGGACGACATCATCAACGAGACAGTGGGGCGCGTTCTGCTGCGGCTGGGGATCGACAACGAACTGTATTTTGAGTGGTTGGGATTGCGAGGGGGTCGGGGATGAACGAGTCGTTGCCGCTATTGCCGGACGATCTCCGGCTGGAGCTTCAAGCGTTTCTCACGAGCCAATCGACGATGGCGCTGGCGACCGCCGGAGAGGAAGACGGGCGCCCGCAGGTCGCGCCGCTGTTTTTCGCCAGCGACGAAGCGCTGAACCTGTACTGGATCTCCAGTCCAGACAGCCGTCACAGCGTCAACATCGCAGACTGGAACGACGCATCCGCCGCGATCTACGCGCACACGTGGGACTGGTCTGGCATTAAGGGCGTGCAGGTGTCGGGCGATGCGATGGCGGTCCGCGACGACGACGAGCGTCGCCGCGCGCTGGAGCTTTATCGCGCGAAATTCCCCTTCGTCAACGACCGTTTCATGGACCTGATCGAAGCCAGCGTTTTCTACGTGCTGCGCCCGACGTGGCTCCGCTGGCTGGACAACGAGCGGCGCTTCGGCTATAAGCAGGAGTTCCGGCTGTCGCAGGGCGAGCAGTCCTGACCGTGCCTCATTCCAGCGCGCGGATCACGCGGCACGGATTCCCCGCCGCGAAAACGCCTTCCGGAATGTCACGCGTGACGACGCTTCCCGCGCCGATGACCGTCCGCGCGCCGATCGTAACCCCCGGCAGAATGAGCGCCCCACCGCCAATCCACACCTCGTCGCCAATCTCGATCGGCGCGCCCATTTCCAGCCCGGTGCGACGCATCTCCACGTCGAGCGGGTGGGTTGCGGCGTAGATTTGCACTGCCGGGCCGATCAGCACGCCGTTGCCGATGGTGACCGGCGTCACGTCCAGCACCACGCAGTTGTAGTTCAAAAAGACGTTATCCCCAAGCGTAATGTTGCTGCCGTAATCGCAGAAGAACGGCGGTTCGACGATCACATTCTCCCCGACACGTCCCATTATTCGTGCCAGAAGCTCAGACCGGCGCGCCTCGTCCGGCTCGGCGTTGAACGCGCGGAGAAGCTCGCGGGTCTGGCGCCGCGCCGCGACTAATTCCGGGTCCATCGCGTTGTAAAGCTCGCCACGGAGCATCTTTTCACGCTCGGTTGCCATACTTCCCTCCTTGTCCGCATACCGTACAGCTCACCAGATAATAGCCAAAGCACGGCCGCGCTAGGTGGCCGTTGGGCGTCGGGCGCTTAAAATCTGCGTACCGACAGCTTCACGGACCTGCCTGCTGACGCGCACAGGGACGGCCGGGATCGGAGAGAAACATCATGCGCAAGTACCCCCTGTCCATAGTCGTGTGTTGGATTGTGCTGGTGATAGGCAGCGGGCTGGCTTTTGCCCAGGGGCCGGACGGTAACGAGAACAGCGGCGAGAGCGGCGAAATCGAGTGTGGCTATACGGCGGAGAGCACATCCGGGCCGTACTACGTGTCCGGTGCGCCCGAAACGGACAACCTGAACTTCAACGACAGCCCCGGTCAGGAGATGATCATCAGCGGGACGGTGCTCGACGGCAGCACGGGCGAGCCGATCCCTGGGGCGCAGATCGAAGTGTGGCAGACGGATGCGAACGGCCGGTACTGGCCGCAGGCTAGCGGCGATGCGTCCGACTTTGACGAGGACGAGCTCAACTTTCGCGGGACGGTGATCGCAGATGAGGATGGCGCGTACGAGTTCACCAGCGTCGTGCCGGGCGCGTATTCGCCGCGACCGCGCCACATCCATTACCGGATCTCGGCGGAAGGGTACGTCCCGATCTTCACGCAGACCTATTGGGCGGGCGACGAAGCAGTGAGCGCAGATCGCGCCGATCCGGATGTGGACGACTGTCGCTTGCTGGTGTTCGAGGAGACGGAAGACGGGGCGGTGACGGCGACGTTCAATATCGTGCTGCGTCCAGATCCAGACGCACCGGCGCGGCCCTCGCTGCCGTGAGACGAGGCGCCGCGCGCGTGATGGGCCCAGCAGGATTCGAACCTGCGACCGACCGGTTATGAGCCGGCTGCTCTGACCGCTGAGCTATGGGCCCTTGAAGCAATTAGCTGTTAGCGGTTAGCAAGAGTGAAGCCGCGTTTGGCTGGCTGCTATTCGCTATCCACTGATTCAGAAAATGCCCAGCATCCCTGGGCATTTTTCAAGCGGGCAACGGGATTCGAACCCGTGACAACAGCTTGGAAGGCTGTTGTGTTACCACTACACCATGCCCGCGCAGTCCCTCATTATCTTACACGACAGGGGCGGTTTTGACAATGCCGCGTCCCTCGCAGAGAGTGGAAACCACACTGTCTGCAGCCGGGAAAAGGCACCCCCGCAATCCCTCTAAGCGATACGGCTAACCCTACTCCCCACTCCCTCTCAACCAAGCGCCTGCAACAGCCACAGCGCGAGCATCCCCGCCGCAATCGGCAGCAGCGTGCGGCGCGTCGTCCACGCGACGATCGCCGCCAGAATCCCCGCGATCAACCGCACGTTGCCGGGCGACAGGTCCAGCGCTCCGCCGGGTGTGAGCAGCTCCGGGAACACGATTGCGCTCAGCGCGGCGGGCGGGACGAAACGCAGCGCCCGCGCCAGCGACGGCGGCATCTCCTGCCCGCGCATCAACACGATCACCGACAGCCGCACGCTGTAGGTGACCAGCACCATCCCCGCGATAATCAGCCACAGTTCCGTCATGGCTGGCGCTCGATGGTGGGATGGGCCGCCAGACGGGGCGGGCTTTGCAGGCGCTCAGCAAGCATCCCGACGCCGATCCCCGCCACGATCGCAGCGCTCAGGCCCAGGTTATACGGCAAGCCTCGCGCCAGCACCGCGACTGCTCCCGCAGCGAGCGCCGCCAGGATCGCGGGGCGGTCGTTCAGCGTGGGGATGAGCAGGGCGATAAATGTCAGCGGCAGGGTAAAGTCCAGCGACCAGCTTGCGGGAATCTCCGCGCCCAGGATGAAGCCCGCCGCGCTGCTGATCTGCCACGACACCCACAGCGTCAGCCCCGCGCCGAGGAAGTACCAGTGCGCCATCGTCTCTCGCGCCGCCTCGACTGGCTCCTGCCGGTAGCGCGAGATCGTCACGGCGTAGGCTTCGTCGGTCAGCAGGAAGGCCAGCAGCCACTTCCAGCCTGTCGACAGATGCCGGATATACGGTGCAACCGACGCGCTGTAGAGCATGTGCCGCAGGTTGACGATAAAGGTAGTCAGCACGATCACCACACCAGCCGTGCCGCCCGCGAACAACTGCGCCGCGATAAATTGTGACGATCCGGCGAAGACGATGAGCGACATGGCGATCGCCACGCTGAACGGCAGCCCGGCGTCGTAGGCGACGATGCCGTATATCATGCCGAAGGGGCTGGTTCCAAGCAGAATCGGAAGCTGGGCGCGCACCCCCGCCCAGAACTCGTCGCGTGAAGAACGCATGGCGCATCCTCAACCTGTCCAACGAATTCGGGCAAGTCTACAGATGTGGGGCGCGCGGGTCAACGGGCAGTCTGCACAAGCGGCGCGCACGGTATAATCGGCCCGCAACCTGAAACGGCGTTATCGAAGACAGGACGGATCATGACTCTTTCGTCACGCGCGCACGCTCTCTACGAGGCGTTTCCCAAGCCCGGCTGCCCGGTCTGCCGCCTGACGCTGGACAGCGTCCACCATCACCTTGACAGCCTGATTTACGAATACGTCAACAAGCCCGCCACGCATGAGGCGGTCCGTGCGGCGCGCGGATTCTGCCCGAAGCACGCGTGGCACGTGCAGGACGAGATCAACGCGAGCGCGCTGGGGATCGCGGTGTTGTACGAGGGCGTTATCCGGCATCTGCTGGACGATATGGGGACGGTTCCGGCGAACGGCGGGCGGCGGCATGTCTCCCAGGCGGAGAGCGCGCTCCAGCCACGCGGGGCGTGCCCGGCGTGCGAGCATCAGGCGCGGGTGGAAGATCACCTGCTGCGGAATCTGCTATCGCACATCACACAACCGCAGTTCGCCGAGGGATTTCGCGGCTCGGCAGGGCTGTGCCTGCCGCACCTGCGGATACTCCTTGAGCAGAAAGGCAGCGCTGAGCAGAAGGCGCGGGTGCTCGCCATCCAGCAGGAGATCTGGCGGACGCTGCAAGGCCAGCTTGCCGAGTTCATCCGCAAGCACGATTATCGCTTCACGGCCGAGGGCATGGGCGAAGAAGGCTCCAGCCCGCGCCGCTCGATCGAAGCGCTCTCCGGGCAAAAGGGGCTGCGCTAGATTCGCATAGGCTCCGCTACCAGCTAAACACGCCGATCTGCCCTTCCATCAGCGTTCGCACGGTGCTCGGCGCGGTGGTGTCCAGCAGCGAGACGACGCTGCGCCCATCGGCCAGCACTTCGCCGTACGTCAGATAGCGGCTGTCCGGCGACCACAGGCGATGGCTGCGGGCGAACTGGTCGAAGAAGCGCAGGTAATAGATCGTCTCGCGGGTCGGCAGAAAGGCCGCCAGCCGCGCGGAATTGCCGCTCTCCGGAGAGAACACGACCCACTGCAAGCGCGGCACGGTCCTCTGCCCCTGATAGCTCGCCAGCACGTCGCCGGAGTCCTGGATCTGGGTGATCGTCAGATAGGCCAGGCGCGTGCTGTCCGGCGCCCAGAAGAACGCGTACGCATCGTCTGGGGCAGTTGCGATCGCCTCGCCCGTGCGCGCGTCCGCCACGGTGAGCCGGGCGCGCTGCTCGTCCAGATAGGCGACCTTCGTCCCGTCCGGCGACCACTCGAACGACACCGGGCCGGGAAAGCCTTCCGCCAGCACCAGCCGCTCGCCATCCTCAAAGATCATCAGGTCGTTCAGGCGCCCCGGCGCGCGGACGGCGGCCAGCATCCGGTTATCGGTTGGCGACCAGTCCACTGCACGCTGGAAGCCGAGCCGGTCGGTGAACGTCTCGGAGATCGCGTTGCTGTCGGCATCGTAAATTGACAGCTCCGTGCCGAAGCGCGCCCACAGCATCGACGACCCGTCGGGCGACCAGTCCCAGTAGTGCGGCCCGCCTTCGGATAGCTCCTCGATCATCACCTCGCCGTCGACGCGCACGCGCCGCAGGGCGAGGTTGCCACTCGCTGCGGTGTACAGCACGGCGAGATCGCGGCAGTTCCCGGCCGGGCAATCCGCTGGGGCCCAACTGGCGTAAGTAAAGAATTCGTCCGATGAGGTATATATGCGCTCAATCGCGCCCGCCACGTTCCTAATAAAAATGCCAAACTGGTACTGATCATCGGGCACGCGGCTGCTGCCGAAAAACGCCAGCCGCCCATCGTTCGACCAAGTCGGCCAGGAGTAGACTTTGCTGCCGGATACGGCATCATCGGTTAGGGGAGTGGTTTCGTCGGTGGCGATGTCGTACAGGTAGATGTTGCCATCTTGCGCGGCAATGGCGATCTGACCGGCGTCGACAGTTTGGGCGCGCCCGGTGAGCGTTTCCGCTCCGCCAAGCAGTAGGCCCAGCAGTACGAGGGGGATCAACAGCGCACGCAGGCGTGTCATGGCGTAAACTCCTGCCTGACTGACACTTAACTCCATTATCGCAAACTACGCTCTGCCGGGCATTTTCGGATGCATGGCGCGCCATAAACGCGCAGAGGGCGCCGCCGCTCCCCCTGCCTATTTCGCGATACGTTCGCGTTATTTCCTGCGAAAGAGTTCTGTGTTCGGCGGCCGCCCGCCGGCGTAAAGATTCTTTCAGTTCATTAGGCACATACGCACCAATAAATACACCTTTGCGGTTTGCCATATCGAAAGTATGTT
>CBINGT010000226.1:0-6291 GCA_966250245.1 uncultured Anaerolineae bacterium | reverse complement strand
ACCAGATCATGAAGATGGTCAAGCCCGGCGCGACCACGGCGCAGCTTGCCCAGGCGAATTGCCTCTCCAATCCCGGGCTGATCTACGTCGGGCAGCGGCTCTACGTGCCGCGCCTGCCTGCCGTCCCGACCGCCGTGCCCACGCCTGACCCGCAGCTTCCGCAGTTCACCCAGGCGCTGACGGTCGAGCCGTACTGGATCGGCGCGGGCGGGCAGGCGGTGACGTACTCCGGGACGGTACGCGCGCAGGCGGGCGAGGTGTTCAACGCGGAGTCGGTGACCTTCTACGTCACCAACGCCGCAGGCGGACCCACCATCACCGTCGGGACGGACGTCGATCCGTGGGATGGCGCCTTCGCAGAGTACACCTTCCCCGCGCCGGGCGTGTACGTTTTCCAGGCGGCGGCGATCAACGAGGTCGGCAGCGTCGGCAGCAGCCAGACCTTTACCCTGCGCTACGACCCGAACTTCCAGCCGCCGGGCGGCCAGCCGAATCTGCTGACAGTCGCGCCCTATGTGCGCGTGGAAAGCGGCGCGTATGTGCTGCAACCCGGCGCGACGGTCGCCATCACTTGGCGGGACGCGCCGCCGGGCGCGCTGAGCGTCGAGTTCCGCCTGTACCCGTCAGGGACGGATGTCGGCAGCGCGGCGCAGGTGATCGGCACCGATCCCAACGCGGCGGACGGTGCGGTTGCAGCATGGCTGGTCCCGGCCGGGATTCTCGGTCATCTGCAAGCGGCGGCCGCCATGCCGGACGGCTCGACGCAGCTTAGCGAGCTTCAGCTCGTCTATTCCGGCTCGTAGCAGGGCTGCGACATGAACTGGTGGATTGCCGGAGCGATCGTGGCGCTGGCGCTCGGCGCGCTGGTGCTGTACTGGCTGCTGGTGCTGACCGAGGGCGTTTACCTGGGGCGGCGGACGGTCATCTGGCTGTATGACGTTTACGCCCGGCGCTACGACAACATCAAGCAGTACGACCCCGAAACGGAGACTTATTTTCTGGCGCTACCGGTGCTTCAACGCCTGGTTGCGGTGCGCGCGCCGCTGGTGCTCGACGTCGCCACCGGGACCGGCCGCCTGCCGCTGGCGCTGCTGGAGCAGCCGATGTTTCAGGGGCGGATCGTCGCGCTCGACCTCAGCCGCAAGATGCTGTCGGTTGCTGCCGAGAAGCTGGCGCCGCACGGCGATCGCGTCGCGCTGATGCACCAGCGAGCCGAGTCCCTGCCCTTCCCCGACGACACGTTTGATGCGGTGTGCTGTCTCGAGGCGCTGGAGTTCATGATGGATCCGCGCGCTGTGCTCCACGAGTTGGTGCGCGTGCTGCGGCCGGGCGGCCTGCTCGTCTTGACCAACCGCCAAGGCCGCGACGCGAAGCTGATGCCGGGACAGACCTTCTCGCACGAAGCGCTGGAACGCATCCTGCGCGACGAGGTGGGCATATCCGAGGTGGACGTGCAGCCGTGGCAGGTCGATTACCGCATCGTGTGGGCGGTCAAAGCGGGGAACTCCCCGGCGGCTGGACCGCTGGCGCTTGAAGAGGTCTGGCGCTGCCCGCGCTGCAGCGCGATCGACTGGGTGCGCGTCGAGGGCGGCTGGCGCTGCCTGACGTGCGAAGCCCGCGTGGCGCGTGGCGCGGACGGCGTGATCGAAGCCGAGCGCCTGCAAGGCAGTTGATTCGCACGGCGCGCCGGAATACACTGTAAGGAACCGTCTCGCGCAGATGGCACGACGCCAAGCGCGGATCACCCGCCTTCCGAAGGAGCCTGCCATGAGCGAACGTATTGTTCCCGCCGACGAATCCACCGCCCGCACGCCGAACGACACCGCCCTGCAAACGGCGTGGATGCGCTTCCACGACTTCGACCGCGCGTCCATCCGCCAGAAGCAGTCGCAACAGCGCATCCGCATCCCGATTATCGTGCTGATGTTTCTCGCGACGGTGCTCGCAGTCGTGATCACCTATGCCGATTCGGTGGGGATTGTCCGTGATCTGCGCGGGATCCTGCGGGTTTTGCTGATCGTGATTCCACTGTTTGCCGCCGGGCTGTTGGCCTACGCCTACCAGTTCTCGCCGAGCCTCGCGTGGATCACCTACCGGCTTGGCGCCGAGGAAATCCGCCAGCACATCTACCTCTATCGCATGCAAGCCGGGAAGTATGCCAGCCGGAACCTCGAGGAACAGCAGCGACTTTTGCTGGACAATGTGCAGGACGCGAGTACCAGCGTGCACGAGGTCGGCGCGCCTGTGCCCTTCCTGCAATTCACCTTCACGACCGAGCCAGTCCCGGCCAAGACCGACTCGCCCGAGGACGACGGCTACAGCGCGCTGACAGCGGATGATTACGTTCGCCTGCGCGTCATCCCGCAGAGCGAGTGGTATCTGCGCAAGCTCAACGAGAATTACACCAAGCTGCGGATCTGGCGGATCGCGATCCTGGTCGTCACCGGCCTCAGCTCGGCAATCGCGGCGCTCGGCGGGGAGCCGTGGGTGGCGGTGACGACCGCGCTCAGTCTGGCGTTCGCGCAGTTCATCGACCTGAAGATGTACGGCCACACCTATGCGAACTACCACCACACCGCCGGGCGGCTGATCGACGAGGTGAGCGAGTGGCGGATTTTGCCCCCAGAAAAACGGCAGGATCCGGCGTACTATTCCCCGTTTGTCGAGCGAATCGAGCGCATTTTCGAGGACGAGCGCAATAACTGGATGCGGCAAGCTGTCCAGGCGCAGACCGCGAATGAGCAGGCGATCATGAAGCAGCTTGGGCGCGAGCCGCTCCGGTTCGCAGCGCTGACGTTCAACACGCTGCCGCAATCAGCCGATCACGGGACCACCGTGGCAGCAGAGGTAGACGACACCCCCCGGCGCGGAGCCGTCTCCGACGACACACCGCCGAAAAGCAGCGATTAGCGTGAGGTGGAGAGTAGGGAGTGGGGAATAGGGAGTAGGCAGTCGGGGAGAGTCTTCTTCTACGCACGCTTCTTGTTCTCCAAATTCGGCTGGCGTGCAAAGCGTGCGAATGCTCATTCCGTTTGATGGAATACTTGTTGAGCTCTGCTCTTTTGGCTAACCGCTAATCGCTAACGGCTAATTGCTAAATGGCTGCTCTCTCCCCCCTCAGCCGCGCGAAAGTGTGCTACAATGGCGCGGTCCTATCCGGTCCGGCTGTGTCCGGCCGCGTTTGTTCGAGGAGTCGTCACCGTGGAATTGCTTCCCACCCAAATTGCCCACCAGATCCGCGCCGCGATCCAGGCTGCGCAGGCCGCCGGCGCGCTACCTGAGTTTGACCTGCCGGAGACGATCGCGGTGCAGCGCAGCGCCAAGCCAGAGCTTGGAGATTACGCCAGCCCGGTCGCGTTGCAGCTTGCCAAGGCCGCGCGCCAGAAGCCGCTCGACGTGGCGCAGGCGATCGCCGCGCACCTGCCCACCGACGCCGCGATTGGCTCGGTTGAGGTCGCGCCGCCCGGTTTCCTGAACTTCCGGCTGGCGGATGAGTGGTTACTGGCGCAGGTGGACGCGATCATCACGGCGGGCGACCAGGTCTTCGCGCAGGAGATCGGGCGCGGGAAGAAGGCGCAGGTCGAGTGCGTCAGCGCCAACCCGACCGGCCCGATCACCGTTGGGCGCACGCGCGGCGGCGTGATCGGCAGTACGATGGCGAACTTGCTGGAAGCGCTCGGCTACGAGACGGAGATGGAGTATTACTTCAACAACGCCGGGCGGCAGATGCAGCTTCTGGGCCTCAGCCTGCAAGCGCGCTATCGCGAAGCGCTTGGCCTGCCGAGCCAGTTCCCCGCCGAGGGCTACCTGGGCGACTATCTGACGAGCATCGCGCAGGACCTTGTGGAGAAGTACGGCGACACGCTGCAAGACGAGCCGTGGGAGCGGTTCAAGGACGAGGCCGAGAAGGCGATCTTCGAGTGGATCGAGTCGTCGCTGGCGAAGGTGGGCATCCGCTTCGACGTATTCTTCAACGAAAACAGCCTGTATGAAGACGGCAGCGTGTGGGACGTGCTCAAGCGGCTCGAAGCGAATGGCTACGTCTACCGCGCCGTGACGCGCGAAGGCGCCAGCGAGGAAGAGCGCGCGAAAGTTCCGGATAACGCGCAGGAAGCGGTCTGGTTCCGCACGACGCAGCTTGGCGACGAGGAAGATCGCGTGCTGGTCAAGTCCACCGGCGAGCCGACATACGTCCTGCCGGACATCGCGTATCACATCAACAAGCTGGAGCGCGGCTTCGACTTCCTGATCAACGTCCTCGGCGCAGACCATATCATCGAGGCGCAAACCGTCGCGCGCGGCCTGCAAGCGCTCGGCTACGATCCGAAGCCGGTACACGTGCTGCTTCACCAGTTCGTGACGCTGGTCGAGGGGGGCGAGGCGCGGCGCATGAGCACGCGTCGTGGCGAGTATGTGACGCTTGACGAGCTGGTCGCGGACGTCGGCGCGGACGTGGTGCGCTATTTCATCCTGGCGCGCAGCCCAACAAGTCACCTGGAATTCGACCTGGATCTGGCGCGCAAGCAGGCCAACGAAAACCCGGTCTACTACATCCAGAACGCGCACGTCCGCTGCGCCGGGATCTTCCGGCAGGCGGCCGAGGCCGGTCTGACCGACGAAGGCGCGGACCTGTCGCTGCTCGGCGCGCGGGAGCGCCAGTTCATCGCCAAGCTGCTCGAAATGCCCGAGGTGATGGTCCAGGCGTACGAGGAGCTTGCGCCGCACAAGCTGGCGTTCTACGCGCTGGAGCTGGCGCGCCAGTTCCACCCGCTGTATGACGAAATCCGCGTGCTGCACAGCGAAGTTCCCGAAGATGTGGCGCGTGCCCGCCTGCGCCTCTACCGCGCCGCGCAGATCGTGTTCCGCCGCGCGCTGACGTTGATGGGCATGTCCGCGCCGGACGTGATGTAGGCCAAGCATCGCCCCGAAGGTATCCGTCAAGAAGGAGTTGCATCCCCTTGGGCATTAAACCTGACCACTGGATCCGCAAGATGGCGCTGGAGCACCGCATGATCGAGCCGTTTGTCGACACGCAGGTGCGCAACGGCGTGATCAGCTACGGCGTGTCGTCTTACGGCTACGACATCCGCATCGGCAACACGTTCAAGATTTTCACCAACGTCTTCAACTCGGTGGTGGACCCCAAAGATTTCGACCCGAAGTCGATGGTCGATTTCGTGGGCGACGTGTGCATCATCCCGCCGAACTCGTTTGTGCTGGCGCAGACGGTCGAATATTTCCGCATCCCGCGCAACGTGCTGACGATCTGCGTCGGCAAGAGCACGTACGCGCGCTGCGGGCTGATCGTCAACGTGACGCCGTTCGAGCCGGAGTGGGAAGGCTACGTCACGCTTGAGATCAGCAACACGACGCCCCTGCCCGCCAAGATTTACGCCAACGAAGGGATCGCGCAGGTGCTGTTCTTCGAGGCGGACGAAGTGTGCGAGGTGTCGTACGCGGACAAAAAGGGCAAATACCAGGGGCAGCAGAACATCGTTTTGCCGAAGCTGTAGAGCACAGCAGCGATTAGCCAGGGAGAGGTGCACACGCGACGCGCAGAACCTCCCCCTGGCCTTTCTCCGTAAACGGAGAAGGGAAAAGGGGCCGGGGGGTTAAGGGGGTGAGGTTTCCCCGGCGAGCGCTGCGCGCCGGTTCGCTTCCAAAATGGCCTTAGCTGCCTCAATCGTCGCTCACTTCGGCGGGTTCTCGAACTCTGGTTGCCAGCGGTCGGCGTCGGGCGCGTCGAGCGCGAACAGGCTCAGCAGCAGGCGGCTGCGCGCCGAGTAGTACACCAGATACGGCGCGCCGGGGCGCATCTCGACATCCGGCGGCGCGACGTAGGGCGCAAAGCTGTAATCGCCGATCACGTAGGAGAATGGCAGCTCCGGCCGGTTGCGCTCCGACATGTGGATTTTCAGCGGGCCGCGCGCCCAGCGCACCGGCCGGTCGCCGAAGGCTTCCGGCAGAAACATCGTGACGTTGGTGTAGACGATCCCGGCGAAGATCGCGAAAAATCCGAGCACGAACACACCCGCTAGCACCGCGCCCGCCGAGAGCGTCACCCCTTCCGACAGCGCCAGCGCGCCGATCTGGATGATGAGCGCCAGCGGGCAGAGCAACAGCGCCAGCGCCACGCACCCCGCGACGAGCGCCGTCCGCCGCTGGCCGGGCGTCAGGCGACCAGTGCGGTTGATCGCCAGCTTGGCGGCCATTTCCGGCGAAGCGGGCGCCGCCGGGCCGAAGTCCTCACGTTCGCTCATATTCCCTCAACCCCAGCGGTTAGCGATTAGC
>CBINGT010000225.1:0-6305 GCA_966250245.1 uncultured Anaerolineae bacterium | reverse complement strand
ACCGGCGACCTTCCATCCCCACAAATCGGGCGGTTGCTCGACGCGATGCTTGTTGCGTCGATCGATCACGGTGCGACGCCGCCCTCGACGCTGGCGGCGCGGACCGCAGCCTCAACTGGAGCGCCGCTTAACGGCGCGATTGCCGCCGGGCTCCTGAGTATCAACCGGCATCACGGTGGCGCGATCGAGGACTGCATGCACCTGCTGCAGCGCGTGATTGACGAAGCGGGCGGCGACGAGTCTATTCTGGAACACGCGGCGAGCCGTGTGGTGGGCGAGTATGCCGCGGCGCGGCGCCGTTTGCCCGGCCTCGGACACCGCCTTCATACCGCCGATCCGCGCACTGCGCGCCTGCTCGACCTCGCCCATGAGGCAGGCGTCGCCGGTCGGGGCGTGCGGAGTATCGCGCTTCTGGCGCGTGCGCTCGAAGCGCAGACCGGACGCGCGTTCCCGATCAATGTAGATGGGGCGCTCGCCGCGATTTTGCTAGACCTCGGCATCTCGCCCGAGCTAGGAAACGCTTTCTTCCTTATGGCGCGCGTGCCGGGGCTGGTCGCGCAGATCCGCGAGGAGCAGACGCGCGAGCGGCCGATGCGTGCCATCGATCCGCATGGGGTGGAGTATGACGGGCCTGCGCCCCGCTCGCTGCCCAGCGAGGGCTGAAGTCCCAGCTCCTAACACCGGAACCCCCCGATTGAATTGAGTGTTTTGCGAGGGGAAAAGATTATGAAACGACTGCTGTGGAGCGTGATCATCCTGGCGCTGCTTGCGGGTCCGCTGGCTGTGTCAGGCCAGGAGGGCGGCACCATCGTCGAGGATACCTTCGACTCCGCCACACTGGGTCGGCCCTATGATCTGAACGTTTACCTCCCCGCCGGATACGACCAATCGGACGCCCACTACCCGGTTATCTACCTGCTGCACGGGCGCGGCGATACCAAAGACGCCTGGGTGACCGCGCTGGACACGCTCGATGCGCTGATTGACGCAGGAAGCGTCCCGCCGCTGATCGCGATCATGCCCGACATGCCGTCCCTTGAGGCTGCCGGTTACTACATTGATTCGTCCTACACAGGCGGTGAAGCGCTGGAAACCGCGTTTTTTAGCGATCTGATTCCCTACGTGGACGCGACGTATCGCACTCTGGCCGCGCCAGGCAGCCGCATCGTTGGGGGCTATTCTATGGGTGGCTACGGGGCGATGCGCTATGCCCTGGCACATCCTGAGATGTTTATGGGCGCGCTGATTCTCAGCCCTGCGGTCTACACGCCGCTCCCACCAGTCGACTCGAGCGCCCGCGAGTTCGGCGCCTTCGGCAGCGGCGAGGAGCTATTCGACGAGGCGATCTACCAGTCGTTGAACTACCCGGTGGCGCTGGAAACGTTCGCGCATCCCGGCCAGCCGCTCTACGTTTTTATCGCAGTCGGCGATGACGAGTGGAAGCACCCCGATCCGGCTGACCAGTGGCACGATCTCGACCTGGAAGCGCACCTGTTGTTCAACCAACTGGCGCGCGAAAGCGACGTCGCGGCGGAGTTTCGCGTGTACAACGGCGGCCACGACTGGGACGTCTGGAGGCGCGGTTTTGAGGAGGGCATGACATATCTCGCCAGCTTCCTCGCGACTTCGGAGGAACAAGCCGGTTCCGCCGAGCCTCTGGACGGGCTACTGCTTGGCACAGCCGGCATGGATTTTGCTGGCGGTGTCGCAATTGACGCCGAGGGCGCGACGATCCACGCGCTCGGTGTAGCAGGTCCGCTCGAAGGGCAAGACCATGCCGGAGAGCTGGACGTCGTGGTGACGAAACGTGACGCCGGTGGTGAGCAGGTCTGGCTCACTCGGCTTGGCACGGAGGGCACCGAGCGCCCGTATGGCGTGGCGCTCGACTCGCAGCAGAACGTGCTGGTGGTCGGCTACTCCAAC
Source organism: uncultured Anaerolineae bacterium (assembly GCA_966250245.1). Taxonomy (GTDB): domain Bacteria; phylum Chloroflexota; class Anaerolineae; order Aggregatilineales; family Aggregatilineaceae; genus DYGX01. Next base: position 4,382 of record CBINGT010000225.1, on the reverse strand, counting down.
GGCGATCTGGATGGCGCGCACGCGGGCAGCCAGGGGGATGATGCGTTCCTGGCGAAGCTCGCGCCGGACGGCTCAATAAGCTGGGTCGTCCAGTTCGGCGACAGCGACGCAGCCGATCGCGGTTATGGGCTGGCGGTCGCGGAGGACGACGCGATCTATGTCACCGGCTACAGCCGCGGCGCGCTCGGCGGAGACAACGCCGGGGACAAGGATGTCATTGTTGCCCGGATCAGCCCTGAAGGCGAGATCGAATGGATCCAGCAGTTCGGCGGTGTAGGCGAGGACAAAGGGCAGGCGGTGGCTGCCGTGCCGGGAGGCGGAGTCGCAGTAGCTGGCATGACCAGCAGTGACATCGCCGGGGCCATCGGCGAGATTGATGCGTTCCTGGCCGTCTTCGACGCGGCGGGGAGCGTAACCTGGATGCGACAGTTCGGCACGGAGGGCTGGGATGAGGCGACCGGCTTGGTGGCGGCGGACGAACGTTTCACCGTAACCGGCTTTGTCGCGGGAGACTTTGGCGGGCCGCTGGCTGGGGATAAAGACCTCATCGCCGCGCAATTCGACGCAGATGGAAATGTTGTGTGGGCCAACCAGCTTGGGACGGCGCTCAACGACAAGGGCGCAGACATCAAGCGCGACGGCGCGGGGAACCTGGTCGTCGCGGGTTACTCCGACGGTAGTCTGGCGGGTAGCGCCGGGCGCTTCGACGTGGTGGTGATCACCTTCTCCCCGGAGGGCGAAACGCTGAGCATCCGCCAGCTTGGTACGGCAGAGGACGATGGCGCGGACGAGTTCGCCGAGGAAAATCTGTTCCTGGCGGTTGAGGGCGATACTCTCGCGCTGACCGGCTTGACGCTGGGGCAGGTAGGAGATTCGGCCCCGAATGGTGGCAGCGATGTCTTTCTGACACATCTCCCGCTTGAGTAAACGGGGGAAGTTTCAACACAATGACATAAGGCACAGCCGGTGGCCTGCGCGCTGCCGGTTTTGCTGTGGGGGCTCCGCCGTGTTTCCCCTGAATTCCGCGCCCAGACGGTTCATGCTATAATGCGGCCAGGTTGGGATCAGGTTTGGACGGGATAGCATGGCGCGGACGTGGGTGGTTGCCAACCAGAAAGGCGGCGTTGGCAAGTCTACCTCGGTGATGAATCTCGGCGTGGCGCTGGCGGAGCAGGGCCATCGCGTTCTGCTGATCGATCTCGATCCGCAGGGCGGGCTGACGGCTGCGTTCGGCTTCGACACCTACAACATCGGGCGCAGCGCTTACTCGCTGCTGATGTACGACCACATCTCGCTCGCGCGGGTGCTGCGGCAGGTCCGCCCGCAGATCGCGCTCGTTCCCGCCAGCATCGACCTTGCTGCCGCCGAATTGCAGCTCGTCGGCCAGCCGGAACAGGCGCACCGGCTCCGCCGCGCATTGGAGCGCAGCCGCATCCCGTTCGACTATGTGGTGATCGATACACCGCCAGGGCTTGGTGTGCTGACGGCGAACGGACTGGTCGCTGCCGACGAAGTGCTGATCCCGGTGCAATGCCAGTTCCTCGCCATGCGCGGCGTGCGCGCGCTGATGGAGACGGTCGTGCGGATCAAGGGAAGCCTCAACCCGACGCTGGCGCTCGGCGGGCTGTTCGGCACGATGTACCGGCCCGCGTCGGAGCACGCGCAGGAAGTGGTCGAGGAACTGCGCCAGGTGTTCGGGCGCAAGATGCTCCGTACGCTGATTTATTACGACGATGTGGTGCCGGAAGCGCCGGTCGCCGGGCTGTCGATGCTCGAATACCAGCCGGATCATATCGTCGCCGTCGAATATCGTGATCTGGCCCGCGAGGTTGTCCATGGCTGACAGCGAAATTCCCCGAGTGAAACGCGCCTCGTTGCGTGGGAAGGGGCGGGCGATTCTGACCGGCGATGACACTGATCAGCCGCTGAAGGTGGACGATACGCCCGCCCGGTCCGATGAATCGGCGCCAATCGTCCCGCCGCAGGAGTTTGCTGCCGACCGCCCGTTGTTCGAAGCGCCCGGCCCGTCGATCGGGACGATCCAGCCGCTGAATGACATCGAGGACGCGCCCGACGCCAAAGACCCGCGCGAAGGTGGTCTGATCCACCAGCCACAGCCGCGACCTACATCCGAGCCAGTGGGCGACTCCTTCGGAACGGGGCCGCTCGTCCAGGTGGGGACGTTCCCCGAAGCGGTGGGCGACCCGTTTGGCGGCGGGACCTCGCGGACGCAATCGCTGGTTTTGTTCGGCGAGCCACCCCCGCCGGAATCTGATCCGGATCTGCTGGTGCAGCTTGTGCCGGATGAGAACATCGCCCAGTTGTGGGCGCAGATTGAGGCGCTGCACGAAGAGATTATCCGCGAGGTGCGCGGCGATCGCGGCGAGACCGACATGTACCTCAAAGACCTGCACGACGCCAGCGCGCTGTTGCTCGCCAAGCGCGAGAATTACGACGAGGCGCGCGCCATCGTCATCCGTATCCGCGCAGACCTCAACCGGCGGCGCAAGGTCGAGAAGGACATCGCGGTGCACCGCCCGCGCCTTTTGAAGTATTACCTGTGGTGGGGCGTGGCGTGGGTCGTCATCGCGCTGACCGGGCAGACGCTAATCGAGCGCAGCGGGCTGTTTCCGGCAAGCGGCGTGCCGATCGTTTTCTATCCGGTGTTGTTCGGTGTGCTCGGCGCGCTGGTGTCTGGTTTCCTGACGCTGGAGCGGCACACGACCCACCTGCGCGACTTCGACCCGCTGCACGTAAGCTGGTATCTGTTCAATCCGCCGCTCGGCGCGGTGATGGGCCTGCTGATGCTTCTGCTGTACGCGATCGTCAATCAGGACGTGCTGCAGCCCGGCGCGGCGGAGCCGATGGAACTGGCGGTCGTGTGGCTGCTGTGCGCGCTGGCAGGTATGAACCAGCACGCCGTTCTGCGCCACATTTATCGCCTGCTGGACCGGCTCGCATCGGGCGGGAAGTAGCCGCGCCGGTTAATCGACGTACACGCTGTTATCGGGCGTCCACGCCGGGACGCAGATCGCCAGGAAGACCAGTTCGTACTGCCCCGTGTTGGTGATCTGGTGTACCTCACCCGGCGCAATGGTGATGCTGTCGCCCGGCTGAACCGCCACTCGCTCTTGATCGACCTGCACGACGCCCTCGCCAGACAGAATGTGATACGTTTCTTCGGCCACCGGATGATAGTGCGGCAGCGAGGCGCTCCCTGGCGCCAGGACGATCTGCGCGAGGCTGTGGCTGGTAGATCCCCCGGCCACGTGACCGACCGTTTCGTACACCGTCTCACCATGATCGGATTCGGCAGGCGTGGCGTCCTGCACGTTACGAAGATGCATTGCGTTCTCCTTGTGTGGATGGCTCTGGACCGAGCCACTGTTCGATGATGGCGTCGAGCGTGCCGTCTGCCTGCATGTCGGCGAGCGATGCTTCGACCGCCTCAATTAACCGGTAATTGGCGCGCCGCATGGCGATCACGTACTCGTCGGGCGCGGTCATCTCGGCGGCGCGCACCAGACCGGAATGCGTGCGCAGGTATTCCCGCGCGGTGATCGCATCGACCAGCGCGGCGTCGACCTCACCCCGTTCGACGGCGACGAGCGCATCTTCCGGCAGAAGGTAACGCTCGACGTGCAGCGTGTCCAGCCGCCGCTGCCAGCGTTGCGCCGCCTGGTCGCCTGCCGACGCGATCTCGACCGCCAGCCGCTTGCCGTCGAGCGCCGCCATCTCGCCGACCGGCGCATCTGCCCGCGAAACAAGCACCTGCCCCGCGTCGAAGTACGGCGGGGAGTAGTGTACCCACTCGGCGTAAAGCGGATCAGCGCGCAGCCCGGCCAGAATCAGGTCAACCTCGCCTGTGTAGAGCGCGTCGTACAGCCCATCATAGCCCATGATCAGGATCGACGTCTCGACGCCCATCCGCTCCCCAAGCTTGCGCGCGATGTCCGGCTCGATGCCGACGATCGCGTCGGGCGTCCATTCCGCAAACGGGGGATAGCTCGGATCGATCCCGACGTAGAAATCCCGGTTGACCTGCATCCGGTGCCACGTCAGGTCTATTGGGCCGAGCGGCATGCCGGGCCGCGTGAGCGCCCACAACGTTAGCAGCGCTGCTACGCCTGCGGCAAGCGCCACTGTCCAGCGCGGATGCCGTCGCGCCCACTTTCGGACGGTATCGAGGCGGCTCATGGCAGGTACGGCGAGTCCCAGCCGCGCGCATACGCCTGGACCGCCTCGTAGACGGGCTTGCGGGTGAAATCGGACGACACCAGCGCGAAATACGCGTCGCGCCTGTTCGCCTGGTCGACCGGGATGCGGAAGTTCCAGATGCACACGGCCTCGGCCCAGGGCCACGCGGCGACCTGCTCGAAGGC
>CBINGT010000224.1:0-6321 GCA_966250245.1 uncultured Anaerolineae bacterium | reverse complement strand
GACGCTGGCGGTTGAGGGCTTCGACGGCTCGATGCCGCAGGGCCAGGTCGGCGTGGTCGGCTTTGACGAGACGGTGGCGGCCTTCATCCCCTTCGACGAGGGCGAGTTCGTCACGCCGGGCGAGCCGGGGATCATCATCAGCAGCGGCATGGCGGAGAGTGGCGGCTACAGTGTGGGCGACACGCTCACCGTGACGGCCAAGAATGGTACCACCGCCGAACTGCCGATCGTGGGCATCGTGACGCTGCCGCCCATGATGCAGAACGACCAGATCCCGCCGGACTTCGCAGGAATGTTCTGGCAAGACCTCGCCGCGCTCGAAGGGCTGAGCCTGGAAGGCAAGCCGCAGCCGCAGGGCTACTTTATCACCACGCACATCGAGAACCCGACCGAGGAAGACCTGGAGCCGGTAATCGACGAAATCGACGAGGTGATGCTCGGCGCGGGTATTCCGGTCGGAATCTTCAACTTCGTGGAACTGGTCAACCAGATCAGCGAGATCTTCACGACCATCCAGGTCATCCTGAGCGCCGTCGCCCTGCTGATCGCGCTGGTGGGCGCGCTCGGCCTGCTGACCACCCTCTCGATGAGCGTGTACGAGCGCCAGAAGGAAATCGGCGTGATGCGCTCCATCGGCGCAGGGTCTTCGACGGTCGCGCTCCAGTTCCTGACCGAAGGGCTGGTCGTCGGGGTGATCGCGTGGCTGGTCGGCCTGCCGTTGGCAGCCGGAGTCGAGCTTCTGCTGCTCAACGTGACCGGCTTCAACGAGACGTTCCCGTTCACCTTCCCGGTCAGCGCAGCGGTGATCGGCCTGGTGGGGATGCTGGTCATCACCACGATCGCGAGTCTGTGGCCGTCGATCGCCGCCTCGCGCAAGACCGTCTCGGACATTCTGCGCTACCAGTAAGCGCCCCGCTTCAACGCCAAACACCCGCCCTCACCCGGCGGGTGTTTTGATTCGGATCGTCGGAAGCCATCGCCGGACGGAAAAGCAACCTGCTCGCCTTGAGGGATGCAAACTGCTGAAAAAGCAACCTCACCGTATGAAAGGATGCAGACGGGCGGGACAAACAAGCGTCGCTGCTCTAGGACATGAAAACGGGCGGAGCAAGCTCCGCCCCTACGACTCCCTATTCCCCACTCCCTACTCCCCGCTTCCAGCTTTTGGCTAACCGCTTCCTTCCGGCAGCTTGATCGTTTCCTCGGTGAAGTACGGCGACACGTCGCGCGGCAGCGGCTCCTGCGGGATCTCGCTGATCCAGTTGTCATAGTCGACCGTGTACGCCGGGTCGTCCATGCGCCCCTCAACCCAGTCGAGGAAGTATTGCTTGCGCACGTCGTCGATCTCGCGCGGAGTCATGATCTCAAACTTCTCGCCGAGCACGCGCGCCACGTACCAGCCCTGATCCGTCAGGAACGGACCGATTACGCTGTCGCGCCCGGCGTTGTAGATCGCGTCCACCACGACCACCGGCAGCGTCTGGTCGCTGCGGCGGACGATGCGCGAGGTGTTCTCGGCAGGCGCGTCTAGCCCCAGCGACGCCATGATCTCATTGAGCGGCTCGCCCGCGCGCAGGCGATCGGCCACCTCGTTAGCGCGCTCCTCGGTGCTCAGCACGGCGTCGCGCACCTCGATTCCGGCTTGTGGCTCGCTCGCCCCGGCGATGGCCTGCGGCTCCTGCCCCATCAGGAATTCAAGCTGCTCGTAAGCCGTTTGCGCGCGGACAATCCGCCGGAAGTCGTCTTCGGTCATCCCGGTGTACGTCTCCATCTCTGCGATGAAGTCCTCGTACTCCTCGTCGAATTCATCCGGTAACGCGCCGCCCGGCCCCGGCAGCATCCCCAGGTAAAGCGCCAGCTTGGCATCGAATTGGAACGGATCCAGCTCCAGGTTGCGACGGGCCGCTTCCTGCCGCGCAATCGACTCGATCACCATCACACGATGCACCTGCACGCCGAAACTGTTGCTGTCCGCCAGCGTCACGAAAAGCTGGGCGACGGCCATATTCTCAGGATTGGTCAGGTCGAGGATTTGCTCCGGCCCGCGCCGCTCTACCCGCTTGGCCAGCGCGCGCAGCGGATGCCAGCGCTCGAAGCGGACGCGCTTGCGGAACTCGTCAAGTGTGATGTTCTCGCCGCCGACGCGGGTGATCACCGTGCTCCCGTCATAATCGGGCGCGTCAGTCGGGCGCTGGTAGGGCGTGGGCGTAAGCGTTGGCGTCGGCGAGGGGCCGGGCGTTGGCGTGGCCGTCGGCGGGTTGTTCACCACCAGCGCGAACTGGGTTTGGGTGGCGCCGAGATCGACATGGTAGACCTCGCCGCCCGACCTGGCGCCACACGACGCCAGCACCAGCGCGGCAAGCACCATCCCGGCCAGGAAAAGTACGGTCTTCGATCGCATGCGTGCCCTCGCCTTGTTCCGAATGTGCCGCTCAAGGGGCAGTCGAGTGGATATGTGACCTATCAGAATGAACTGATCTACGTGGCGCTCGCCGGGAAAACCTCACCCCTTAACCCCCGGCCCCTTTTCCCCTCTCCATGCATGGAGAGGGGCCAGGGGTGAGGTTCTGCGCGCCAGCAACAGACGTTCATTACTTTCGATAAGACGACTTACCTACGAATCTCACTCAACGGCCCGTAAGGCGCGCCATTGTAGCACACTTCGCCGCTGCAAGGGGGTCGAATTCCCCGCATCGCACGCCTATGCTACAATACGCCTCGGGCTGGGAAGCCACGGGAAAAACGTAAGGAATCGGAATGTTGTACAACGTGCTGATCATCGAGGACGACCGCCGCACTGCCGAAAGCCTGGCAGCGCAGGTGAGCGTTCTCGGGCACACGGTCGCGGTTGCGCTGGGGCCGCGCATGGCGCTGCGCCAGCTTTCGGAAGTCATCCCCGACGTCATCCTGCTAGACATCAACATGCCCGGCGTGAACGGGCTGGAAGTGCTGCGCTTTCTGCGGCGGGATCCACCCACCGCCAACGTGCCTGTGATCGTGGTCACCGCGAATGACTCGATTGAAATGCGTCGTGCCGCGCACGAAGCCGGGGCGACGTTTTACCTCGTCAAACCGCCAATGCTTGACGAAATCGAGGGCGCGCTGAACCGTGCCGTCGCGCTCAATCCGCCGCCGCTACGGTAGCGGAAAACGCGATCAGGCAGCCTATAGAACAGCGAAAAGCAGCGTGGAGCATCCCGCGCTGCTCTTTGCTGCATTCAGGCTGTTCGTAGGCTGCCTTTCACTGCATCAGACGCCAGCGGTTGCCGCCTGTGCCGATCACCGAGCCGTCCGGCAGGCGCAGATAGAGCGCGAATTCTGGCGGCGGAATGCGCGTCAGGGCGACCGGTTGCACGGTCAGCGTCACCGGCTGCTCAGGCGCCAGCGCCCAGCCGAGCCGGTCCCGCACGCCGGGCGCGTTCGCCCACACCTGCCCGAACCCGTGCGCGGGAACGGTGCGGTCCAGCGGCGGCGCGTCGGTCAGGCTGGGACCGGGGAGCGCGCTATACGACGCTTCGAGGAAATAGCCCGTCGTGCCGCTGGTCGCACCTGGCGAATCATCGTAGAAGACGTAGATTTCGTGCGTATCGCCGCGCCAGACCATCCGCCCGCCTTCGAACTCTTGCAGCGCGCCGGGAATCTCGAGCGGCTCGGACGCGGGGCAGCCGTCCGCCTCGCCGAAAAAGAACGTGACCGGGCAGTGGACGCGCACCGTTCGCGTTTCCGCCGCGCCCTGCGCCGTGAAGAGCGTGTAATCGACGCTGTACGCGGCGCGATCCGGCACGTAGACCGTCGCCGAGCCCTGCGGAGACTGCGCGTTGACCACGGTGATCGGGTCGCCGCCGTTGGGGATGCTCTGGCTGATCGTCACGCCGCCGGTGCCCTGGATCTGCCAGCTTAGCGTGACTGCCGCGCCGGGGTTGACCGTGGTCGGACTGGCGGTGAACGAAATGATCTGCGCGCTAGCCGGCGCCACCGGCGGCACGACCGGACCGGGCGGCGGGGGGAAAGGCGTCGGCGTGAGCGGCGGGCGCACGGCAAAGCCGATCACCTCAAGCGACAGCGTTTCCTCGTCGTAAATCGCGCCGGAGATCAGGTCCACCACCTTCAGGCGCAGGCGCACCGGGCTGCCCGGATTCAGCGGGACGACCGGCTGCACCGGGCCTTCCCCCGCCGAGGGCACCCACAGAAACTGGCGTGGCAGCTCGACCGACTGGGCGCTGCCGTCCTCAAAGACCTGCTCGAACACCAGGTTGGAGCCGGGCGCGCGCCGCGCCACCTGCCACGACACCTGCACCAACGCCGTCCCGCTGGACAGCGCGCCCGCATCGACCGACGCGACATCTGCCGCGAAGCGCTCGATCACCGGGGAACCGCTCGCTGCTTTATACGGGATGGTCAGCGTGCGCTGGTCGATCACCCGCTGCTGCGCGTCTACGATGGAAAGCAGGTACGTCGGCGGGGCGAACGTGAGCGGGTGCTCGACCGTCACCACGCGCGAGCCGACCGGCTCCAGCGGGATGCTCTCGTCGCCAAAGACCGGCTCCCACGCGCTGCGCCGGTAGGTCAGCAAGCGCAGGCGATACCCCTCGCTCATGTTGGCCGTATACCACGATAGCTCGCTCGTCTGCGCGCCCGCTTCCGCCTCGTCAAGCGTGATCGACTCCAGCGAGCTTTCAAACGCGAGGATAGCCGGTTGAGACGCCCGCGCCGCCGCGATCAGCACGCCGAGGATGCGAATCATCATAACGGGACCTCTTCCTCTCACACCGCGCTGAGCCTAGCTTACTGCCGCGTCGGGTGGCAGGCAAATCCACGCAGAATCAAACAGGGCGAGCACCCGCCCGCCCCGTGTCAGTCTGATGCTGCGCCGATCAGCGCGCCGTGATGCCCAGTCGCTCGACCATCACGTCGCGGCCCGGCCACTCCTCGCGCAGCATACCATACACCATCTCATCGACCCACTCGCCGCCTGCCAGCGCCATTTTGCGCCGCCGCGCCTCGAAGTGGAAGCCGACTTTCTCCATCATGCGCAGCACGCGTGCGTTAATCGACATCGTGCCGAGCCACACTCGACGCATATCGAGCCAGTCGAACGCGAAATCGGTGAGCAGCAACAGCGCGTCCGTCCCATAGCCGCCGCCCCAGTATTGGGAGTCGTAGATCACAGCGCCCAGGTTCGCAGTGCGGTGCGTATAGCTGAGGAAGTTGATCCCGAAGTAACCGAGCGGCGTGCCGTCTTTGGTCTGGATGCCGAGCGGAACGCCTGTGCCCGGCGTGTCCGACTCGAACCACTCCTGATGCTCCCGCTCGACCTGTGCGCGCGACACGAAGGCGAGCTCGCCCATCCGCGACCAATAGTTCGCCTCGTCATCGTTCCACCAGTCGTGATCCCGGTCCTGAAACGCCTTGCCATACGGAACGAGATCGACCAGCAGCCCTTCGAGCTTCATCAGACGCCTTCTCTTTCGCGCAGGCCTAGCCGCTCGACCATCACGTCGCGGCCCAACCACTCCTCGCGCAACATGCCGTACATCACATCATCCATCCACTGACCGTCCGCGAGCCAGAAGCGCCGCCGCCGCGCTTCCTCGTGGAAGCCCGCCTTCTCTGCTGCACGCTGCATGCGCCGGTTTGTGCTCATCGTGCTCAGCCAGAGCTTATGGTAGTCGAGCCAGTTGAAAGCGTATTCCACGATCAACAGCAGAGCATCCGTCCCATAGCCGCCGCCCCAATAGTCCGGCTCGCCGATCGCTATGCCGATCATCGCCACGCGATGGTGCGGCAAAATCTCGGCCAGCGTGATGTCGCCCAGCGGCACGCCAGACTTCGTGCGCATCCCGAACCAGATCGCCCTGTCCGGGCGCTCGCTGCCTTGCTGGCGTTCCGACTGCCAGCGCTCGACTTGCGCTTTAGAGACGATCAGGCGATCCCCGGCCGTGCCCCAGAACGCCGACTCGTTGTTCAGCCACCGATGCTCCCGATCAAAAAACGCTTTCCCATAGGGGACCAAGTCCACCAGAATCCCTTCAAACATACGCCCCTCTCATCCTCGCGCCGTCAAGCCCAGCCGCTCGACCATCGCGGCGCGGCCGGGCCATTCCTCGCGCAGCAGCGAGTAGACCAGCATGTCGTGCCACGCTCCGGCAGCCCAGGTCGCTTGCCGCCGCCGGGCCTCAAACACAAACCCGACCTTTTCCATCTGGCGAACCACACGCTGGTTGAGGCTCATGGTCATCAGCCAGACCTTGCGCGCATCCAGCCAATCAAATATGTACTCGATCAGCAGAAGCAGCGCATCGGTCCCATAGCCGCCACCCC
>CBINGT010000223.1:0-6322 GCA_966250245.1 uncultured Anaerolineae bacterium | reverse complement strand
TGCAGGGGACGCGCCCTGCTCAGGAACCAGATCGTCCAGCCCAAACGGCAGCGTCCGGCGGCTGTGCGGCGCGAGCGCCATCCACCGCATGCGGCCCTGCGTGACCCACTCGCTCAGCGACAGCCCGGCCAGCGCGAGCCACTCCGCCCAGCGATCGACCGGCGGCGTGTCCGGCGCGTGGACGCGGCGCTGCGCCAGCCAGCTTACATAGCGCGGCGGCTCCTGCACGGTGGGGTCGGCGCGCACGGCGAGCATCAGCGCGACCAGCTCGCGCGGCGGCAGGGCGCCGCTCTCAGCCAGCGTCCACGCGGGGGTATGCGGCAGGATCGCTTTTTCACACCCCTGCTCTAACCAGACACGCACCGGTGCCGCCTCGTACAGAGGGGTCGCCGGCGCCTGCTCGAAGGTCCGCTTGAGCAAATCCGCCAATTGCTCCCCCTGCCCTGCTTCGACCGGCGCAGCAGCCGCAGACCCGGCATCGGGTGGCTTGCTGTGCGGTTCTTCAGTGGCTGAAGGCAAAGGAGTGGCTTCGCGGGGATGCTGATTCTTGCTGTGCGCGGCTGTGGCGGACCCCTGTGTCGAAATGTGGCGGACCTCCTGATCGCCGGTGTGTGCAGATGTGGCAGACCCGGCGGAGTCCGGTGTGCGTGGATGTGGCGCACCGTTTGGAGACCAGTGTGCACCAATGTGGCGGACCTCGGCGGAACCGGTGTGCGCGGGTGTGGCAGACCCGTTTGCGCCGGGCAATTTCGCGGGGATGCCGTCGGCGGGCCACTCGCGCAACAGAGCCTCGTACGCGGCGCGATCTTCCGGCGCGATCGGTATCTCAAGCGCCACGCGGAACCGCCGCGCGACCCACTGGGGATTAGCGGGGTCGCGCCCCTTGCGCTGCTCGATCTGCTCGAAGAAATCGTTGACCGACCAGCCATCTTTGTGCGGCTTGGCTTGCTCGACGTTGCGCCGCCACCATTCGCGCGGGCGGCCGATCAGCCCGAGCAGCGTGTCCAGCGCTGGGACCCAGCACGTATCCCGCTGGATGCCTTCGTCTGGCCGGTCGTAGGTGATGCCGCGCAGCCACAGGTACACCCACGCCAGGTCGTGTCCCAGACGCTTCCACCAGCGCCGCCGGAAATATTGCGGCACAATGATTTTGCTGGTGCGCCCGTCTTCGCGCCCCAGGGTGACGTGCCGGTGCAGCGCCTCGGCGAGCTGGTTGAAAGCGGTCTGCGCCTCGGCGGAGTTGTCTTTCCACTGCGGGAAGGCGCGCAGCATCACGTCGCGGGCGGTGACAGCGTTCGGCGCGGCGAAGGCGGGATGCTCCGCGCCGGGTGCGTCCGCCCATAGGTCGCGCGGGGGGATGCTCATCGCCTGAGCGGCGGCTTGCAGCGGAGTGTCAGCCAGCGTGGGGAGCAGCTCCAGCAGGCGGGCGGCGTCGCCGGGCGTGAGGGGGTCGTCCATGCGGACGGCGTAACGGTTCACCTGCTGCCAGATTTTGCCTTCGGCGTCGCGCGCGCGCTGGCCCGAGAGCGTCCGCACGAACGCGCCAAACCAGGGATGCGCCATGCAGGTGTAAAGGTGGCGGCGAGACATGCCCGCTTCTTTGGCGAGCGCAGCCCCACTGATGCTAATGGTGGTGTCCTGGGAGCGATAATCAAGCTGGCGGAGCGTGTTGACCAGCGCGGCGGGCGCGGGCCCCAGCACGGGCAGCCAGCGCTCGAGGAAATAGCGCGACACGCCCATCACGACCTCGTCGCGGATCAGGGCAGCGTACGGCGTCGAGTACTCGGTTGTCAGCGCCAGTACCTGGGGCGTTGGGGCCGGGCCTGTGGCGGACATGTTCGCTCCTTACGGGCGGAGCGCCGCGAAGGTGGGCCAGTGGGGGCGCGTTGACAGTGGGATCGATCCGGGCTAGAATGATTCTTGTGGGTTTGCATTTTGCGGCATGCTGATCAGTCCAACAAACAGCGAGAAGCCGGCAAAATGCTTCGGATCGAGTGGCTGTCGTTGGGGCGTCCCCTTCGATGGCCTCTCTTCTTTTTAACCGCTGCACGCATCCCCGTGTGCAGCAAGGTGGCGCGTCCTCAATCAAGCGTCAAAAACGCTGCAAATTCCCGCGAACTGTGCACATTCACCCGCGAACTGGTGCAATCTCTGCGACCGGGTGTATACTTTCCGGTGTAACGATGCGCGCACGGGGCTGCATCGTCACGCATCCGCGCGGGCGGATGTCACTCCTTCAGATGTCATGGTAGCACTATTTGTAAGTGACGTCAATCAGTTTTGTGCAAAAATGGCCGTTTTTTGCAAAAATTAGCCGTTAATGGTCACTGTTAGTGGCTAATTTGAACTATTCGCAGTTAAATATCATCTTTTTCAGGTCCAGATGGTTTCAATAACGGCGCATTCTGTGCTATAGTACGAAAGATGGTCATATCCCGCCGGTGTGCAGTCGTCGGGCAAGCTGGAGAAACGAACAATGGCCACCAAACTTAAACCGAAACTCGCGGTCCCGGAATACGCGCCCGATCCGTCGGTGACGCAGCGCCGCCTGGAAGACCTGCAGCGCATGTTCGGGATGTACACGTATCCCTTCTCGATGTCCCCGAACCCCGATTATCTGTACGTCGCAGGCGTGACGGCGCGCACCCTTGCGAAAACCACGTTCGCTATCGACCAGCGCCAGGGTCTGAGCGTCATCATCGGAGACTACGGCACCGGCAAGACGATGCTCGCCCGCTACCTCTACAACTCGTACACCGCCGGGGACGTGCGCGACCCGTCCGTCGTGGCGTACATCCCCGATCCGCCGCACCCCGGCACGCGGGAATTGCTGCGTCGCATCATTCAGGAGTTCGGCGGCAAAACCAGCAAGCGCACCAACGACGGCCTGATGGAAGACCTGCGCGCGATGGTGCTGGACATCTTCTCCGAGGGGCAGAACGCGATCGTGATGATTGACGAGGCGCAGACGTTGGTCCGCCGCCAGCTTGACCTGATCCGCGAGCTGTTCAACTTCAATGCGGGCGGGGTGGTGCCGATCCAGGTGGTGCTGATCGGCAAGGAAGACCTGCGCCTGTCGCTGCACAACGCGCCGGACCTCAACGACCGGGTGGCGGCGCGCTCCACGCTGGAGCCGTTCACCCCTGCCGAGACGGCCGAACTGATCAACTTCCGGCTCAACCGGGCGGGGTGCAAAATCCCGCTCTTCATGCCGGATGCGCTCGATCTGCTCTACGATCTGTCGAAGGGCTACCCCCGCAAGGCGATCAAGCTGGCCGGGGCGGCGCTGTGGTACATCGTCGAGTTCGGGCTGGATCGCGTCTCGGCGAGCGCGCTGGATGCCGCCCGCCTGCGCGATGAGATAGAGTAGGTGGCTGTTACGGACATCCCGGGCAGGTTCTGGTTTCTGATGCAGCCCCCCTTCCTTCCGACCTTCGGTCGGCTTTCCTTCCCCCAGAACGAGGGAAGGAAGAAGTAAAGGGCACTCACCCCTTCCCTCCTTGTGGGGTGGGGCAGGGGGATGGGGGGATTTTCCCGGTATGAGCACACACGCTGAAAGGGTACGGGGATTGGCTGAGCACGATGGCACTTTCCGGCGCCTGATCCAGACGGTCCGCGAGCAGCGGGTGGTTTCGACTGGCCGTCCGGGCCGCCCGCCGAAAAACCGGATCGCGACGACCGGGCATTTTGCGCGCTATCTGCACGAGCAGATGAAGGCGCTGGCCGAGGCGCGCACCGACGCGGCCGGGCGGCTGGTGAGCGTGTCGGACCTGTACAACGAGGCGGCCGCGCAGATGATCACCGACCTGCACGCGCTGCTCGGCGACGACGTGCGCCTGCCTGCCGGGGCTGTTTCATTGACCGCCGTGCTCGGCCTGCGGGAGCTGGTCAATCGCCCGCTGCATACCCCTCTACGCGACCTGCCCATCGAAGCCGAAGACCAGCAGCGCACCACGCTCTACTTCGACCGCCCGGTCTGGGAAGCCCTCATTGAGATGAGCATGCGCTTCGGATTGCAGATGCGGCGCGCGATTCACGTCCACCGCTTGATCGAAATGGCAGCGGCCTGGTACATGGCCGGGTTCAAGACAGCCCTTGACTAATAGCGACTATCTGATGTTTGCGCATCATAAATTCCACGCAGCCCCCTGCTCCGCTCCGCGTTATAATGCGCTCAAGGACGCGGTTCGCGCCCCGGGGCTGCTTTTGATAGAGTCATTGGCACGAAAGGAGCCACACCCATGCGCAGTATTTGCCTGACCAACAACAAGGGCGGAGTCGGCAAGACGACCACCGCAGTCAGCCTCGCGCACGGGCTGGTGATCCTGCTGCGCCACAATCAAATGCCGCATCGCGTCCTGCTGATCGACACCGACTCCCAGGCGCACGCCACGCTGCTGACCACCGGCCGCCGCGACTGGGGCCGCTCCGAGAGCCTGGGCGAAGTGTTGCTCTCCAAGCCGTCGAACTCCGGCTCGGTGCTGCAGCGGCTGATCGTTCCCTCGGTGTGGGACGAAGATTTGCACGTGCTCCCCGGCTCCCCAACGCTGGACGGCGTCAACACGCGGCTGGCGGAAGACCACGGCTTCGCGGTGCGGCTGCGTCATGCGCTGCGCTCGGTGGCGGACCAGTACGACTGGGTGGTGATCGACACGATGCCGTCGTTCTCGCGTCTGACGACGCTGGCGATGGTCGCCGCGACGGACATCGTCATCCCGGTCGAGATGCGCTTCCTGGAGACGGTCGGCCTGCAGGCGATCGTCGAGAAGATCAGCGACGTGCAGGAGACGTGGGAGACGCAGCTTCGCCTGACCGGGATCCTGCCGGTCAAGTACGATCAGCGCATTACCCTGGAGCGCGAGAACCTGGAGCTGTACAGCGCGCACAGCTTCTACGGGCCGCGCCTGTTCCGCACGCCGATCCCGGCGAATGTGGCGGTGTCTTACGCGCACGACGCGGGCGAGTCGATATTCCTCTACGACGACCGGTCCGGCGCGGCGCGGGCGTATATGGCGTTCGTCAAAGAGCTGCTCGAACGCATCTACAAGCCAATGGGAGCGAACTGAGATGGCGAAACGACAGTCACGGGGCACGCGCGCTCTGCTCGAGGAAATTGGCGATCTTGGCAGCCTGGATAACGTCACGCCCTCGCTTCAAGGCACCGGCGCGAAGGTGATCAACATCGTGCTGGACCGCATCCGGCCGGACCCTGCCCAGCCGCGCCGCGTGCTGCCCGAGGTGATCCGGCAGGAGTTTCTGGCGGGGCACATCAACGCGCGTCAGGCGCTGGAACGGTGGGAAGCGCTGGTGGCTGAAGAAGCGTCTCGCCTGGGGCGGCCGCGTCCTGACTGGCGCGCGCTGCTGGACCGCAACCCCGACGATCGCGGCGACGACATCGCGCTCGACGCGCCGGGCCAGCCGGGTCCCGAAGAAGACGCCCTGCGCGCCATTGTGGCGACGGCGGCCACCATCCGCCACGGGGGTCAGGTCAGCCCGATCACCGTCAGCGAGGTGGAAGGCGGCGCGTATTTCCGCATTGAGACGGGCGAGCGGCGCTATTGGGCGCATCACTGGTTGAACACGTGGCTCGGCGACGGGTTCGACCAGATCCAGTGCATCGTCGTGCCGCAAGCGAGCCCCTGGCGCCAGGCGGCAGAGAACACCAGCCGCGAGGGGCTGTCCGCAATGGCGATGGCGCGCCAGCTTGCGACCCTGCTGCTCGACCTGTACGACATTCACCCGCCGCAAGACGGTCCGGTGCCGAACGACTGGTACCGGCAGGCGCTCAATTATCGCGTGCCGCGCGGCGAGGGCGAGGCGCTCCGCGCGGCGCTGGGCGGGATCGAGCGCGCGCAGTTCAGCCGCATTCAGGCGCTGCTGCGTCTGCCCGACGCCGTGTGGGAGTTGGCCGACCGCTACCGGCTTGAGGAACGGCGGCTACGGCCGGTCCTGCGCCTGCAAGATGAGGCGGTGCAGCTTCAGGTCGTGCGCCTGATGGTCGAGCGCGGGCTCAGCGCGGACAAGGTCGAGAAGCTGGTCGAGTCGGGGAACGTGGAACGGGTGCTGCACGGCGACGCGCCATCGCCGCAGACCGATTTCGGGGAGACAGTGTCTGAACGCGTGGCGAACCGCTGGCCGTCGCTCGCCAGCCAGGTGCAGGACGCGAACCTGGAGCTGGTGGCGGACCAGTGGCTGAAGCGCCAGAAGCCCGACGCGATCCGCTCGCAGGTCGCGGCGCTGCGCCGCCTGTTGGAACTGGTCGAGCGCGAGATCGAGCAGAAGGCGAAAGGCAGCGATTAGCTGTTAGCCGTTAGCGGTTAGC
>CBINGT010000222.1:0-6344 GCA_966250245.1 uncultured Anaerolineae bacterium | reverse complement strand
CGGATCGCTGATCGTCACGATCTGCAAGCGACGGCCGCGCTCGTGGAACGCCAGCACATCGTCGCCGACGATCTCATCGCAGAAGCGGGTGCAGCGCGCGCACTGGATGCAACGCTCGCGGTCCAGATAGATCAGTTCGCCCAGCGGGACGTGCTTATCCAGCCGGATCTTGTCGTCAAAGATGAAGCGCGAGCGTCCCGGCCCGTAGCCCATCGTCAGATTCTGCAACGGGCACTCGCCGCCCTTGTCGCAAACCGGGCAGTCGAGCGGGTGGCTGGTCAGCAGGAATTCGAGGATGCTATTACGCCCTGCCGTAACCTTGTCGGTCGTGGTGCGGACCGCCAGCCCTTCGACCACGTTCTGCGTGCACGCTGTTTGCAGGCGCGGAATCCAGCGAATGACCGGCTGGCCGTTTTCGTCGAGCTCCTGCTCACCCGTCTCGCGGTTCACCGAAACGTTGCCCAGCTCGACGAGGCACATACGGCACATCCCGACCGGATTCAGCTTCGGGTGATAGCAGAACACAGGGATGTCGATCCCGTGCATTTTGGCTGCGTCCACCAGGTTCGTGCCCTTAGGGACCTGGTAAGCCCGGCCATCGATATAAAACGTAACGAGTTCAGCCATGTTGCTCCTCAGCGGATCAGAGCGAAACACCATTCTCCGGTGGCGCCAACGGCGCGCTCATAAACGGTCGTTCAGGTGAAGCAGTTGCCTACATTCGGCCAGCCCGATCATCGCCCGGTCGAGGTACGCCTGCTCGACATACCCCCAAGCGCTGTGGCTGAGGCGGCGCGCCGCAAGCTCCTGCGCAATTTCAAAATCCGATGCCGCGCACTCAGGCTCACCGGCGCTCAGCCAGGCTTCAGCGCGCAGCAAGTAATTCACCGGCTCGTCGGGATGCTGCTCGATCGTCTCGCTGATCAACGCGACGTCGTCTGGCTCCCAGACCGCGCCGTCCATCACGCCCCACCCTCGCCGACCAGCTCAGGGAACTCGCCAGCCGACGCACGCGTGTAATCGTGCATCTGCTCCCTGGCAAGCTCCGCCTGGCGAGATGCTTCAGCCTTGCGGATATATTCCTCGTACTCAGGTAGGAAGTGCTCGACCGTCGAGAGCACCGGGTTCGCGGCGAACTCGCCGAGCGCGCACAGCGTCACACCGCCCTGCATGTTGCGCGGGATGGTCCGGAGCAGCTCAAGATCGCGCGGCGTCCCCTGGCCCGCCAGCAAGCGCCGGTAAATACGCTCCAGCCAGTAGGTCCCTTCGCGGCACGGCGTGCATTTGCCGCAGCTTTCGTGCTTAAAGAAGTGTGTCATCTTCGCCGCGGCCCACACCATATCGGTGTCCTCGTCCATCAGGATGAACGACGCCGAGCCGAGCGTGCTCCCCAGCTTGACCACGCTTTCATACGTCAGCGGCGCGTCGAGGACTTCGTCCGTGGCAGGCAGAACCGGGCCGCTCGCGCCCGAAGGCAGGATCGCCTTGAGCTTCTTCCCATTCGGAATCCCGCCGCCGTGCTCGAAGATCAGCTCGCGGAAGGTGATGCCAAATGGCAGCTCGTAGTTTCCTGGCTTGGCGATGTGCCCGCTCAGGCAGAAGATCTTGACACCGCTGCTCTCCGGCGTGCCGATCGCCTTGTACGCGTCCGCGCCGTTGCGCATAATCCACGGCACATTCGCCAGCGTCTCGACGTTGTTGACCACGGTCGGCGCATAGTACAGGCCGCCGCCTTGCTGCGCGGGGAACGGCGGGCGGACGCGCGGCTGGCCGAGCAGCCCTTGCAGGCTGTTGAGCAGCGCGCTTTCCTCGCCGCAGATGTACGCGCCCGCGCCCAGGTGGACGTAGACCGGGCAACTCCACCCGCTGCCGAGGATGTTCTCTCCGGCGAAATTGTTCTGCTTCGCGATCTCAATCTGCTCTTCGAGCGCGTGCGCCAGATCCCAGAACTCACCACGGCAATAGATGTAGACGGCGGTCGCCTGGATCGCATAGGCAGCGATCAACGCGCCCTCGATCACCTGATGCGGGTTCTTCTCAAGAAGCTGGCGATCTTTGAACGTGCCGGGCTCGCTTTCGTCCGCGTTGACGGTGACGTACTTAATCGGCGCATCCTGCGGGATAAAGCTCCACTTGCGCCCGGTCGGAAAGCCCGCCCCGCCCCGGCCGCGCAGGTTGGCGTCCAGCACGATCTGGATCACCTCGGCGGGCGTGTGTTCCTGAACGGCTTTCTTTAGCCCTTCGTAGCCGCCGTGCTTGATATACGTCTCAAACTGCCCGATGTCCGGAATATCGAGATCGCGCAGCAAAATGTGTTCCATGTGCTTATCCCGTCTCTATGCCAATCCAAGCGCCCTGATGAAGTGTCACGCGTCGGCGCTGTCCCGCTTGGAAAAATAGCGAATATCCGGATGGGTCGTGTAACCCGCTTTCGCAAGCACTCTTTCGCTGGCTTCGTTCGGCCACTCCACAAGCGCGGCGAACACGTGCAATCCCTGGTCCCGCATCCACTGTTCTGCCGCCTCAATCAGATCGAGCGCGATTCCCTGGCGCTGGAAGTCGGGATGAACGGCCAAGCGATTGATCCAACCTTTTCGACCGTCGTGCGTCGCAACCACCACTCCGGCCAGTCGCTCATCGACACGCACCCCAAACACCTGCTGCACGCCGCTGGCAAGCTGGGCGCCAAACGCTTCGCGGCTATCCCGCCCGGTCGGGCGAATCGATAGCCCGGCCGCCTGCCAGACCGCGAGGATCGCGTCGTAATCGTCCTCGCCGAGCGTCACCACGCGCCGCGTAGCGTCCATCACTCAGCCGTCTGATCGGCAGCCGCCTCAGCCCGCAACTGTTCAACCAGCGCTTTGACCCTCTCCAGGTCCAGGTTTTCGTGATAGTGGAAGTTGCACTGCATCATGGGCGCTTTGTCGCACGCCGCCAGACACATCACCTGCTCGACGGTGAACAGCCCGTCCTCGGTCGTCCCGCCGTCTTCCACGCCGAGCAGCTCGCAAAGCTGGCGGTAAAACTCGTCCGCCCCTTTCAGCGCGCACGGCAGGTCGGTGCAGACCTGAAACCAGTATTTCCCCTTCGGCTTCTCCGAGTACATCGTGTAGAAGCCAGCGATGGAGTGCGCCTGGGTGGGGTCCACATCGACCAGCGCCGCCACTTCTTCCAGCGCATCTTCGCTCAACCAGCCATACTCTTCCTGCGCCAGATACAGCAGGTCCATGATGGCCGAGCGCTTATCCGGATATTTTGAAAAGATCTTCTCGATTCGATCGGCGTACTTTTCTGCCAGCACGGCTTGTCTCCAGATTCAGCACAATCTTCGGCGCGGCCGCGCTTAGCGGTCGCAGTCCCCCAGCGTAATATCGATCGAGCCGATAATGCCGACCACGTCCGCGATCAGGTAGCCGCGTGTCATCACCGGCATCGCGCTGAGATGCACGAAGCTCGGCGTGCGGAAATGCACGCGCCACGGCTTCGGACCGCCGTCGCTCACCAGGTAGCAGCCCAGCTCGCCGCGCGGGCTCTCGGTACGGACATACACCTCGCCCTTCGGCGGGCGGAACCCCTCAGTCCACAGCTTGAAGTGGTGGATAACTGCTTCCATGCTGTGCCCAAGCTCAGAGCGCGGCGGCGGCACGTACTTGCGGTTCTGAGAGCGGAACGGTCCGCCCGGCAGGTTGTCGATCGCCTGCTGGATGATGCGAACGCTCTGGCGCATCTCCTGAATACGCACCATGTAGCGGTCGTATACGTCGCCATGCTGGCCGAGCGGCACGTCAAACTCGAAGTGATCGTAGCTGCTGTATGGGATCGCCTTGCGGATGTCCCAGTTCACGCCAGAGCCGCGCAGCACCGGCCCGCTGCATCCATAGCGGATCGCGTCTTCGGCGCTGATGAAACCGATCCCCTGCGTGCGGTCAATCCACAGCGGATTCTCGGTCAGGATGCGCTCGTAATCGTCTACCTTAGCCGGGAAGTAGTTGAGGAAATCGCGCAGCGCCGGCTCAAATTCCGGCACGATATCGCGCCACAAGCCGCCCGGCCGGATGTAGGATGTCATCATGCGCTGGCCGGAAAGCATCTCAAACATGTCGAGGATGCGCTCGCGCTCGCGGAAGCAGTAGAGCATCACGCTCATCGCGCCCAGGTCGAGCGCGTGGGTGCCAAGCCAGACCAGGTGGCTCTGGATGCGGCTCAACTCGGCCAGAATCACCCGCATATACTGCGCGCGCGGCGGAACGTCGAGGTCGCACAGCTTCTCGATTGCCAGGCAGTACGTCAGGTTATTGCCCAGATTATTGAGGTAGTCCTTGCGGTCGGTCAGTACAAGCGCCTGCTCGTACTTCTTCGACTCCATCGTCTTCTCGATGCCGGTGTGCAGATACCCCACATCGGGAATGCAGTTGACGATCTGCTCGCCTTCCAGCTCGAGGATCACGCGCAGCACGCCGTGGGTGCTTGGGTGCTGAGGTCCCATGTTGAGGACCATCGTCTCGCCGGTGAACGCGCGCTCGCTCACCAAACCCCGCAGGGTTTCGAGATCGCCTTCCCACTGGCTCTCATCTAGCCTGGTCATATCGCTTTGCTCCGCCTGGGCGCTACTCTTTGGCATACGGCTTATGCTTGTTCACTTCATCGAAATTGAATGAGAACTGGACCGTCTCGTAGCCAAGAGGATAGTCTTTGCGCAGAGGATGTCCTTCCCAGTCCGCCGGGGTCAGGATACGGCGCGGATCTGGGTGGTTGTTGATGGTCACGCCGAACATATCCAGGATTTCGCGCTCGAACCAGTTCGCCGCCGGATACACTTCGGTCACGCTGTCGATCGACGGCTCATCGTCGTCTTCGACGAAGGCTTTCAGTTCGATCGACACATTGTTCCGCAGCGAATAGAGGTGATAGACAAGCGCGAAACGGGGAGAGTCGGGGTAATAGTCCACGCCGCTGACGCCGGAGAACATATCAAACTGCAGCTCAGCCGAATCGCGACAGAAGCGGCAGACTTCCACAATATGCGCTGGCTTGACGACCAGCGTTACATCGCCGCGAAACTCGTAGACTCTCTCGATGGCGTGCGGAAGCGCATCCTGAATTATCTTGGCGGCGGCAGTTCGTTGCTCAAATGTCGTCATCGCGGTCTCACCGGTTGGTATTGAAAGCAAAACGACGGCACAAGTGGACTAAACCCACTTGGTTAGCTGTTCCTGCATCACCCGCTGGTGCAGCGTAAGCACGCCGTGGATAAGCTGCTCGGGCCGCGGCGGGCACCCGGCGACATACACATCAACCGGAACAATCTCGTCGACGCCCTGCACAATCGCATAGTTGTTGAACACACCTGCGCACGACGCGCAGTCGCCCATCGCCAGCACCCACTTCGGATCAGGCATCTGGTCGTAAAGCTGGCGCAGAACCGGCGCCATCTTCCGCGAGAGGCGTCCAGCGACAATCATGAGGTCGCTCTGGCGCGGGCTGGGGCGGTTCAGTTCCATTCCGAAGCGGGACATATCATAGTTCGACGCCTGCGTGCTCATCATCTCAATTGCACAGCAGGCCAGTCCAAACAGAAGCGGCCACATTGCACGCGTGCGCGCCCAGTTGACTGCGTCTTCCAGGCGCATAGTCACGACGCCCATGTTGCCGAGCTTTTGGGTTACTCCCATTCCAGCCCTCCGACCTTCCACTCGTAAATGAACCCCACCGTCAGCACGAAGAAGAACGCCCCCATCGCAACCAGGCCATACGTACCGAGGTCACGGAACACAACCGCCCAGGGCATGAAAAAGATCACTTCGATGTCAAACAGGATGAAAAGCACGGCGACGCGATAGAATTTCACCGGGATCCGGCGGATGCCCGGCCCGTAAGGCTCCATCCCGCTCTCGTACGGCGCAAGCTTTCGCGCATTCGGCCGAAACGGCCCGAAGATTCGGGAGATAGATACGATAATGATGCCCATTATAACTGTAAGTATCAGCAGAGCAGCGATAGGGGCATACTCAGATAGCACAGTGACAACCTCCGCATACGAGGTCAGTTAGGGCCTTGATTGTTCTTATTTGAACAAGTGTGTAGAAGGTTAACATAAAGGCAGAGAGGTGTCAAAATTCTTTTGGCGACAAAATATGTAATCTTGAGGGGAGAATCCGCCCGCTCCAAGGGGTAACGGAACAGGTTTTGAGAAGGCAATCCAGGGGAATCAAAACCGGCCGGGAACCGCCAGTTCGGCGTCAGCACGGCCGGTAATTATTAACTGATTTTGTGGATTTTGACAGAAACAAAACGTCCGACGCAAGCAGGGGGTGGTTGGCGACGACCTACTCTCCCAGGGGACT
>CBINGT010000221.1:0-6388 GCA_966250245.1 uncultured Anaerolineae bacterium | reverse complement strand
TTGTAGTACACCTTCTTGTAGGGGCAGGCCGTGACACACATCCGCCAGCCCCGGCATTTATCCTGGTTGACGAGCACAATACCGTCCTCACCGCGCTTGTAGATCGCGCCGGACGGGCAGGCTGCCGCACAGCCCGCGTTCAGACAGTGGTTGCAGATGCGCGGCAGATAGAAGAACACCAGCCGTTCGACCTCAAACATCATCTGGCGCTCGTCGTCGCTCAGATCGTCCAGGTTCGGATCGTTGGCGGCGTAGACCTGCGAGCCACTCAGGTCGTCGTCCCAGTTGGGGCCGCGCTCGATGTCCATCGGCTCCCCGGTGATCATAGAAACCGGGCGCGCCGTTGGTTGATCGTCGCCAGCGGGCGCGTTGGTCAGGTTGTCGTATTCATAAGTCCAAGGCTCATAATAATCGTCGAGCGTCGGCAGGTTCGGGTTGAAGAAGATGTTCCTCAACATCCCGAGCCGCCCGTTCATTTTGAGATCGAGCGAGCCGTTATCCGGTTTTTTCTGCCAGCCGCCTTTATACCTGTCCTGGTCTTCCCACCGAACGGGATATCCGGTGCCAGGCTTAGTTTCGACATTGTTCCACCACATGTACTCCGCGCCCTTGCGGTCGGTCCAGATGTTCTTGCAGGCGACGCTGCACGTGTGGCAGCCAATGCATTTGTCCAGGTGGAACACCATCGACACTTGCGCTTGAATCTTCACTGTGTCTGTCCTTTCGCGGCGCTACCAGCGAGGCTCGCCTTCGAGCTTGCGCACTAATACGAACGTGTCCCGGTTGACGCCGGTCGGGCCCCAATAGTTGAAGCCATAGGTAAACTGGCCGTAGCCACCCAGCATGAGGTTCGGTTTCAGGTGGGTGCGGGTCAGGCTGTTATGAGCGCCCGCCCGCCGGTTGCCGCGCTGAGGGGACTTCGGCACGGAAAGCGTGCGCTCGGTGGCGTGGTAGATAAAGCAGATACCGCGCGGGAGACGCGCCGTGACGATCGCGCGGGTGACCACCACGCCATGATCGTTGAAGATCTCCACCCAGTCGTTATCCTCAACCCCGATCGCGGCAGCATCTTCGGTGTTCATCCAGAACGACTCGATCCCGCGCGAGAGGGTGAGCATCCGCAAGTTATCGGAATAGGTGCTGTGAATGTGCCATTTGCCGTGGGGCGTCAGGTAGTTGAGCATGATCGCTCCCTCAACGCCCCCGGTCTTGGTGGTGTCTCCGTATGCCTGCGGGTCGATCTTGGGCTTGTAGGTCGGCAGATGCTCGCCAAACGCAATGTACCCTTCGTGGTCCAGGTAAAAGTGCTGGCGTCCGGTTAACGTGCGCCAGGGCACCAATCGCTCGACGTTCAGGCAGTACGCGGAATAGGCGCGCCCCTCGTTGACGATACCGGTCCATACAGGCGTGGTCAGCAAGCGGCGCGGCTGCCGGGTCAGATCGTCAAAAGTGAAGCGGACGCCACGCGTCTTCTCCGCCAGATCCGCCAGCGGCAGGCCAACCTTGTGTTCTTCGGCCAGAAAGGCGCGATAGGCGCTCTCGCCGTTGGTTTCGGGGGCGAGGTGTAAAATCGCGTTTGCGGCATCCTTCGCATCTTCGAGCGACGGATAGCACATGCCATTCCAATGGACGGAACGGCGCTGTTGGACCAGTTCATCATAAAGGTCATCTACCGGCCAGCTTAGACCGTGCACACCGATCCCGTTGGCGCGGATGCCCGGCCCCAGCGCGATGAAGCGGCGATACAGGTTCCGGTAATCGCGCTCCACCACGACGAAATCCGGCATTGTCTTGCCAGGGATCGGATCGCACTCACCCGCCGCCCAGTCTTTGATCTCGAGCTGCGCCATTTCGGCGGGCGTATCGTGCTGAAGCGGCACGGCAACAATATCGCGCACCGGGCCGGGGAAATGCTGCGCAGCCAGTTCACTGATCTTCTCGGCGAACGCTTTGAAGATGTCCCAATCGCTGCGCGATTCCCAACACGGCGGCACGACTTCTGACAGCGGGTGAATATACGAGTGCAGGTCCGTCGAGTTGAGATCGTTTTTCTCGTACCAGGTTGCGGCTGGCAGCACGATATCCGAATACAACGCCGAGGTATCCATGCGGAAGTTGATATCGACTACCAGGTCCAGCTTGCCCTCAGGCCCCTGCCCGTCCCCGACAACCTCGTCTGCAATCGTGTTCGTATGCGTGCCCAGGTAGTGTCGGAGGAAGTATTCGTGTCCTTTCGCGCTGGATTGCAGCGCGTTACCCCGCCAGATGAACCACGTGCGCGGCCAGTTTTCCGGCGCGTCGGGATCGTCGACGGCGAATTTCAGGGCACCGCTTTGCAGTTGCTCGACTACCCACTGCCTGATCGCGTCCGGCGTGGTCGCACCGGCGGCCTCGGCCTCGCGCGCCAGCTCCAGCGAGCTGCGGTTGAACTGCGGGAAGAACGGCAGCCAACCGGAGCGCACGGCGCGACGCTGCATGTCCAGTGTGTGGCCCTGCGCAACCGGGTGATCGGAATTACCGACCGGGGCCAACTTGCCAAAGTCACCTTCATAGCGCCACTGATCGGAGTGGACGTAGTGGAACGAGGGCGAATTTTGCAGGCGCGGCGGCTTGACCCAATCGAGCGCCATCGCCACCGGCAGCCAGGAAGCCACCGGCGCGAGCTTTTCCTGCCCCACGTAATGATTCAGTCCCCCGCCGTTCCGCCCCACACAGCCGGTTAGCATCAGGCCGGTGATCGCGGCGCGGTAGATCAGGTTGTTGTGATACCAGTGGTTGACCCCCGCCCCAATGATGATCGAACATTGCCCTTCGGTTCGTTCTGCCGTGAGTGCCCATTCGCGCGCAAACCGGATCACCGTCTGGCGATCGATCCCCGTGAAGCGTTCCTGCCAGGCGGGTGTGCACGGGCTGTCTTCGTCGTCGTAATCCGAGGGGAAGTCGCCTACCAGGTCGCGCCCGACGCCAAACTGCGCCATCAACAGGTCATAGATCGTGGCAACCAGCACGGGGCCGTCGACGGTTTCGACCGTGCGTGCCGGCACGCCGCGCATATACGTCTTGTCGAACGCAAACTCGTGAAATGCCACCTGCGCGACTTCGTCGTGCTGCCCAAGCAGCGTCAGCACCGGGTCGATCGGGGAGCCATCGTGACCGTCTTTCAGGTCAAGATTCCACTGCCCTTTCTGCGACTGCCAGCGAAAGCCCAGCGTCCCCTGCGGCAGTTTGATCGCGTTTGTGGCCGCGTCAAACACCAGGAATTTCGTGTCAGCATTTTCTTCACCCGCGTACTGTGCGAGCTGGCTGGCGCGCAGCATCCGGCCCGGCGTAAAGCCCTCGCCGCGCCGGTCCAGCACAACCAGAAAGGGGCTGTCCGTATAGCGTTTGACGTAATCGAGGAAATACGGTGTTTGCCGTTCGGCGTGGAACTCTTTCAGGATGACGTGATCGACCGCCATCCAGAACGCGCCATCCTGACCGGCATTGACCGGCACCCACCAATCGGCATGTTTGGCGATCTGGCTGAAATCGGGCGAGAGCACGACCAGCTTGGAGCCGTTACTGCGCGCTTCGGACAGAAAATGCGCGTCGGGCGTGCGCGTCATGGCGACATTCGCCCCCATCGCCACGATGTACTTGCTGTTGAACCAGTCCGCGCTTTCAGCCACATCGGTTTGCTCGCCCCAGATTTCGGGGGACGCAGGCGGCAGGTCGCAATACCAGTCGTAGAAGCTCATCGCGACACCGCCGAGCAACTGTAAGAACCGGCTGCCCCCGGCGTAGCTCAGCATCGACATGGCGGGGATAGGCGAGAAGCCGATCACGCGATCTGGACCGTACTGCTTGATCGTGTGCAGGGTCGAGGCCGCGATGATCTCCAACGCCTCATCCCATGTGATACGCCGCAGACCGCCTTTGCCTCGCGCCCGCTGGTACGCGCGTCGCTGGTCCGGGTCGGCCATGATGCTGGCCCAGGCCGCAACCGGATCGGAGTGCTGGCGCCTTGCGGCGCGCCACAGATCGATCAGGACGCCGCGCGCGTATGGGTACTTCACCCGGATCGGGCTGTAGATGTACCACGAAAAGCTGATCCCACGCTGGCAGCCACGCGGTTCATACGGGGGCAGACTGGCATCCAACTGTGGATAATCGGTCGCCTGCATTTCCCACGTCACGATGCCGTCTTTAACGTACACGTTCCACGAACATCCGCCCGTGCAGTTCACGCCGTGCGTGCTGCGTACCACTTTGTCATGCTGCCACCGGTTCCGGTACAGCTCCTCCCAGCGGCGCGACTGTGGATCGATGATCTCCTTGACCCAACCCATAACGATCGTCCTCCAGTTTGAAACGCAGCACGTTTAACGCTGTGAAAGTGGTTGGCGCGCGTGATGCGGCAGGCGGCGGTGCCACACAAACAACAGCACCAGGAACACGTCCATCATGCCGAACGCCAGGATGTACAGCGCGACATATCGAAGCCCCCGGCTGGGCGCTGCTTCAGATGCTGACTGCCCCATGAAGGCGGCGAGATCCGCCTGCTCCTGCGGCGTGAGCGGACGATCCCGGTAGACCGGCACCATCGACGGGAAAGCGATCGTGCCTAACGCGCCACGCAAGCCCGCTTCGCCGCCGTAACGCTGCACGACCTGCGTCAGGTCAGGGCCGAACAGGCCGCCGCCGGGCACGTCAAGCGCGCCGCTGTCGTGGCAGGCGATACATGCCGGGCCGCCACCCGAAAGGGTCTGCGAGCCGGTGAACAATGCCTTGCCCCTCTCCGCGCTGCCGACGACGCCTGCCTGATCCGAGGGCGCGGCGGGAAGAGACGGATGCGCGACCCCCAGGTAAGCGAGCAGCGCGTCGATTTCCGACAGTGTCAGGTGCTGGTTGGGCATTGGGATGTTGTTGTATTGCGCAAGCAGTTCGACTGCGATCGGGTCCCCTTCGGCTAGCATGACGTCCGGCTCGGCCAGCCAGTGCTCGAGCCACTCTGGATCGCGCCTGCTCGCGACACCCTGCAGGTCGGGCCCGGCAAGGTCGCCCCCGCCGATGGTATGACAGCCCGCGCAGTATTGCTCGAACAAAGCGCGCCCCTCTTCGGGGGACTGTCTGTCCGGCGCAGCTTGCACGAGCCAGACGGTTTGAAGCAGCACCAGCCCGCTCATGAGCGCTGCGATCAAAATCCACTTTCGTGAGTGCCGGGATACGTTCCCCATAGACGGTTAATCCTTCAAGCGTGCGTTATCTTTTGCGGTCTTGTCTGAGCCCTGAAGAGGAAACTTCCGCATGATGTCGATCAGGTCCACGCTGCGGGCAGGCAGGGTATAGGATGTGTAGACGTGGAGCGCAGTGTTCCCAGCGAGCCCGATCTGGATCACGGGCAGACCAGGTATATGCTGCAGAATCTGGACCAGCAGCGCGTTCGCGGTGGGTTCATCCGTATCCTGCGCGGCGAACAACACCACGTCAGGCGCGGAAGCCCGAACCTCAGCCCGCGTACACTCCGACACCGCGCGTGGGCCCATCAAGAGCACATCCTCCAACCTGCCCAACACGTTCGCCAGCCCCTCGCTTAACAGTGGGTGAGCGCTGATCAGCAACACACGACGCTTCGGCAGCATGAGCAAATCTCAAGTATTTTTCCAACGCATGTAGGAGCACGAGCAGCCGGCCCATCAGAGGGCACCGAAGCTGGGGAGACGGCTCGGGTGCGATTGAGCCGCCTCCCAGCGCAATACATGGCTTCAGACAGCGGTCGTCACATATAGCGCGCGCTCGCCATGCCGAGCACCGCGACGATCGTCATGATGGAACTGAGCGGCTCGGCCCAGCGCATGCGCGCCTGTAGCCCTTGCAGTTGCGTGAGCTGGTCCTGCGACGGGGGCTGTTCCTGGCTCTCCAGCATCCCTGCAATCTGGCCCAGCTTCTTCATCGTGGGCCCGATCACGACACCCCCAAACACGAACTCGAATATGCCAGCGATGCTGCCAATCGTTAACACGACCCCGGCTGTGGAACTCATCCAGTCGCTGCTGAAGTGACCCGAAACCCGGTAATAGAGCAGCAGGCCGGACACAACGGTCAGCAGAGAGACGATTGGCATGATAGAGACAACGGGGCTGTGTTTCACCAGGCCGCGCATAAACGTCTGCCCGTCTTTACCCAGGGCCTGCACCGCGGGGCGCAGCATGAACGTCATGAACCAGGCAAAGCCCACCCAGGCGATTCCCGCGAAGATATGCACCAGGCGAAACCCCACCATGAACTCGTCCATGTGTTTGATCTCCTTCTGCCCTCATTACAGGGACAACAGATATGCGATCAAATCAGCGATCACCTGGCGCGAGAGCTTCTGGATCAGACCGAGCGGCTTCTGACCGAGACGGGC
>CBINGT010000220.1:0-6400 GCA_966250245.1 uncultured Anaerolineae bacterium | reverse complement strand
CATAAACAGTTGCGCGGCGCCCGCCCCCACCACGCCAAGCCAGAGCGAATCCAGCACGAGCCGCCGCTGTTGCTGGTCAATCAACCCAAACACGATTCACCCCCACAATCTTTCACCACGACAACCGCGCCTCAGCTAAGGGGAAGCCTCGGCGCGGTCTTTTCACAGCAGATCAATTATACAGCGTGATGCAGGCGTCTCTATGCGCGGGAATAGACGACGCTCACTCCTCGGCGACAACCGGGTTCCGCAGCGTGCCGACGCCCTCGACCTCGATCGCGATCTCATCTCCTGGCGCGATCGGGCTGACGCCTTCGGGCGTGCCGGTCAGGATCACGTCGCCCGGCTCCAGCGTCATCACCGCGCTGATAAACGCGATCAGAAACGGCACGTCAAAGACCATATCGCGCGTGTTCCCGTTCTGGCGCAATTCCCCGTTGAGGATCGCGCGCACGTCCAGCGCGGACGGGTCAAGCTCCGTCGCGATCACCGGGCCGAGCGGGCAGAACGTATCAAAGCCCTTGGCGCGGCCCCACTGGCCGTCCTTCTTCTGAAAGTCGCGCGCGCTGACATCGTTGGCGCAGGTGTAGCCCAGCACGTAATCGAGCGCATCCTCGCGCCGCACGCGCCGCGCCCGCCGCCCGATGATCACTGCCAGCTCCGCCTCGTGATCGACGCGGCCGATTCCGGGGGGAATGCGGATCGGCGCGCGGTGCGGGATCAGCGCGCTTGGCGGCTTGAGGAACAGCATCGGCTCGTCCGGCACGGCGGCTTGATGCTCGGCGGCGTGCGCGGCGTAGTTCCGGCCAATGCAGACCAGCTTGGTCGGCGTAACCGGCAGCACGAGCGTCTGCTCGTCCAGCGGACCGATCGCTTTCCCCGGCGTCACCGGCCGGTCGCTAAACGGGTTCCCGTCCCACTCGTGAAGCACGCCGTCCGCCACCAGGCCATAGCGCGGCCCGGAGGGTGTGGCATACGCGGCAATCTGCGCCATACAGTTCGCTCCTGGTGCGTGAAAGTGCGCGGCGAAACGGCTTCCAGCGTAAACCGAAACGGGCGGCCCCGCAAGACCGCCTGTTCCTGGCAACAAAAATCGCCCCTGACACAGACGGCGTGCCAGGGGCGATACGTGTGGAGATCGCGCGATCAGGCGCGGGTTACGAGGTTATTGCGTCACCAGCGGATAGCCCTTGGCGGTCCAGGCTTTCACGCCACCCGCCAGGGACTTCACGTTTTCATAGCCGAGCATTTGCATCGCGATCATCGCCATGGCCGAGCGGTGTCCGTCCGAGTCGTAGATCACGACCGGCGTGGTCAGGTCCTGCGGCCAGTCAGCCTGGGCGGTCAGGAAAGCGCTGAGCGTGATGTGCTGCGCGCCCTCGATGATCCCGTTGGCGACTTCAGGGTCGGTCCGCACGTCGATCACCACAGGCGGGTTCTCGACCAGCGCCACATTCAGATCGTCCGCGCTAATCGTGCCGTAGCCCTGCGGGATCGCCTTGATGTAGGCGTCCACCGCTTCAAACACGGCCGGGTCGAACGCAGGCGCCGTGCCAGCCACGACCTCGGTCGGCTCGGTCACCAGCGGGATCTGGCCCTCTTCCACCGACTTCACGCCGCCGAGCATGCTCAGCGCCTTGTCGTAGCCGAGCAGGTTGAGCGCCATCATGCCCAGCACCGAACGGTGACCGCTGCCGCAGTACACGATGATGTCCGCGTCCAGGTTCGGCAGCAGGTCGAGGTGATCGGTCAGCTCGGTGATCGGGATGTTGATCGCGCCTTCAAAGTGGCCGTTGGCGTACTCTTCCGCCGTGCGAACGTCCACCAGCACCAGGTCTTCGTTCTCGGCGATCGCAGTCGCCACATCGGGGATGCGGATCGCGTTGAAGCTGCCGGGCAGTCCGGCGATGTAGTCGGTCAGCAGAGCGGCAACGTCGAGCTCAACAGCTTCTTCGGCGGTTGCTTCGGGCGCGCCTTCCAGCGGCAGATTCGCGCCGGTCCACCCGCCGATGCCGCCGCTCAGGTTCTGCACGTTGGTGTAGCCGAGCGTGCGCAGCATGGTCGCCGCGATGTTGCCGCGATGCCCCACGGCGCAGTAAACGACGATGTTCGCGTCCTTGTCGGCGGGCAGATCATCGACGAAGCTCATCAGCGACTGCAGTGGCATGTGCGTCGCGCCCGCGATGTAGCCGTTCGCCCACTCGTCCGGCGTGCGGACGTCGATCAGCATCGCCGGGGGATTCTCGATCAGCGCGATGTTGAGGTCTTCCGCCTTAATGGAGCCCCAGCCATCCGGCAGGCCAGACAGCGCCGCATCGACCGCCGCCAGCACGTCGGGATCGATCTCGGCGGGGGTTTCGCCCGCTGCAGCTTCGGGTACCTCAGTGGTCACCGGGAAGCCCGCTTCTTTCCAGGCGCGCATGCCACCGGCCATGTTGCGGACGTTGGTGTAGCCGAGGATTTGCAGCGCGGTCATCACCTGCGGAGAGCGCCAGGACGAGCCGCAGATCACGACGATCGGAGTGTCGAGAGCAGGCAGCTTGTCGAGGTTCTTCGCCACTTCGCGGATCGGGATGTTGATCGCGCCTTCGATGTGCCCTTCGGCGTATTCTTCCGGCTGGCGCACGTCGATCAGGACGAGGTCCGGATTTTCGAGGATCTCAACCGACAGATCCGCGACCTGGATGTTGCCGAACCCGGCCGGGAGATTGTCGTTGTACGCCTGGAGCGCGTCCAGAACGGCGGTGCTCTCCTGCGCCAGCGCCACGCCAAACGGCAGCGCCAGCGGAAGAACCAGCGTTAACACTAATAAGAGGGAAGCGAGCTTGCGCATTTAGGTCAGTCCTCCACGCATGGTTAAAAGGTCTTGCTTGCTACGGTGTGTCACTCACGCAGTTCGCCCGGCAGGCCGGGGCCGGTCTGCGTTTACCCCCTCAGTCAGGCGGGGCCGTCAGCCCCAGAAATCCTCTGCGCTTTCCGCAGCTTCAGTCGGGGCGACGTCAGGTTCGCCCCAGAAACTCTCCGCACTGTCGGCAGCGTCTGGCGCCGAAGACGCAGGCTCGCCCCAGAAGTCTTCGGCGCTGCTCGCGCCACCGGCAGGCGCCGGGTCACCCCAGAAGCTCTCTGCTTCGTCCGGTTCCTCAGCGGGTGCAGGGTCGCCCCAGAAGCTTTCTGCCTCATCCGGCTCACCAGCGGGCGCCGCGTCGCTGCCCCAGAAGTCGCTCGCGTCGTCGGACCAGAAGCCCGCATCGTCGCCGGACGGCCCATCAGGCGCTTCGCCAGCGGGCGGCGCCGCTTCCTCGAGATACTGCTCGTAGCCTTCGGGGAAGGCAGGCGCGCGCTCGACAATCACGTTCAGGTTCGCGCCATCCCGCTCAGAGTCCATCACCTTGTCGGGCGTCAGGAAGACGTCGTCGTTCTCGTGGCACGACAGGCAGCTTTCGTTTTGCGGCGTGTTCCGCTGGATGTTGTGCGGCGTGGCGTACGTCCAGGTCGGACGGTTCAGGAAGTTCACCAGCAAGTCCTCGCCATAACGGTCAAACGAGTTCGGGTCGATCGGGACGTGACGCACCGGCACATACTTGTATGGCCGGTCGTTGTTGCGGATCGGGTTCCGCCCGATGTAGAAGCCGATCGAATGATCCTCGATGGTGTAGAAAGGAACGTCGTTTTCGCTGCGGTCGACGTGGCAGTTGGTGCAGTGCGTGTACGCGACGCTGTGGCAGACCTGGCACGACAGCAGCTCGGTCCCGTGGATCTCATGCTCCGGAATGCCAGAGTCTGGCCCGATCTGATCTTCGTGGCACGACTCGCAGGTGGGGCCCTGCGGGCCGTCATAGCGGTGGCCGACTTCCGCCAGCCCGTCCTCGCCATGAAGCTCCGCGCCGGTGTGGCAATCGGTGCACGCCATACGGCCCTGGCGCAGATGCACGTCGCCGGGGATGCCTTCGTTCAGCCCGTAGTACTCGTTCTTGACGCGGCTGCCGTGGCAGGCGGTACAGGTCCGGCTCATCGGCGGGGTGCGGACGATGGTATGCCCTTCGAGCAGTCCGCCGCCAACCGAGTCCGGCTGGCTGATGTGGCAGTCGCCGCAGGTGGCGTGGCAGTTGTTGCAGTGATACGTCTGCATTTCTTCGAGCGCCGCGTGGTTCTCGGGAATGCTGCGCTCGTAGAGGGCGGTGTCGTAGCCCGCAAGGTCGTAGTGCAGGCTGCTGCCCGCGTGCGGCTCGAAGTTCGGATGGCAGCTCGTGCAGCCATGCGCAGGATCAGCCGACGGGTCGAGGATCATGCCCTCGTGCGCCTGTTCCATATCGGTGACCGGCACGCCATCCACGACAGATTGTCCCCCGTGGCAGTCGGTGCAGGCGATGTACGCGTGCACATCGGTCTGATAGGCTTCGCCGTCAATCCACACTTTCGCCCAGGCCTCCACCGGAGGCACAGAGCCACCTCACCCAGGGCCTTCGGAAAGGCTCTCCACCTCTTCCTCGACGGCCAGCGTGCGAAGCTGTTCTTCGTCGGTGTGGCATTGCAAGCATCCGGCGTTTGCTAGCGCGACCGCCTCGGCGGTCAGAGCGAGCTCTTCCACGCTGATCGTCGGCGTGGGCGTCGGTTCCGCGTCCTCGCCCGACGGCACCTGCGCGACCTCGCGCGGCTGAAGCTCCGGAGCGGACGTGTCGGGCGCGCAGCCGGTCAGCGCCAGCGCGATCAGCGCGACTGGGGCAGCAACCCACAAGAGTCGAATTACTTTCGTCAATGCAGACTCCAGTCAAGCGGCGAACCACTCACCAGCCTTCAGTTTAATCGTGACTTGTGATAAAAGGCACTAACATTCATCGGGTTTTCTTATGACAAATGGTCATATTGGCGCGTTGTGAAAAATGCTAAGAAAGTAAGGGGCGTATCCTGTGGCCACAGGTGCCCCATAGCAGAGCGAGGACCGGTCATGCTCGATCTATACGAATTGCAGGTGTTCCTGAAAGCCGCCGAGTTGGAGAACTTTTCTGAGGCGGCGCGCGCGCTGAACATTTCGCAGCCAGCGGTCAGCGGTCACATCCAGTCGCTAGAGCAGCGGCTCAACACGCAGCTTTTCGACCGCGTGGGCCGCAACATCCGCCTGAACGACGCGGGCGCGACGCTGGTGCCATCGGTACGTGCCCTGCTCAAAGAGGCGCAGCGCGTCGAGGAGCTCGTCGCCATCCAGCAAGGGACGTTGCAGGGGTTGATCAAGCTCGGATGCGGCACCACCTCGGGGAAGTACGTCCTGCCGGGGATCATGAACCGCTTTTTCATGGCGCATCCCGAGGTGCGGATTTACTGCGTGGTGGAAAAGCGCGAGCATTCCCTTGAGCGCCTGGAAACGAACGAGGTCGATATCGCGCTCAGCAGCCTGCGCATCCCGCGCCGGAATCTGGAGTACCGTCACTTCGCCGAGGACGAGATCTCGCTCATCGCCCCGCCGGACCACGTCTGGGCGCGGATGGGCACGATCGGGCTGGAAGACCTGTGCGACTTTCCGATCATCCTGCGCGAGTCGACGTCTGGCACCACCGTCACGCTCAATCGCGGGCTGGCGCAGCACGACATGAGCGTCGAGATGCTGCGCTCGAACCTGACGCTGTGCAACACCGAGTCGATCGTTCAGGCGGTGATCAGCGGGATCGGGCCAGCCTTCGTCTCGGACGTGTCGGCGCGCGCCGCGATCGCAGCCGGGCAGGTCGTCCGGGTCGAGGTCGAAGGGCTGAAGCTGGTGCAACACCTTTATATGGTGCGGCACACCGGCTATCGGCCGTCCGAAGCTCAGCAAATGTTTTGGGAGTTTCTTTTTGCGCCGGAGAACGCCGATCTGCGCTCCGCGCTTGCCCGAGAAGGATAAATTTCTATGCTGAACGCCTCGCATTCTCGTGCCTTCATCCCTGGTCTGCTGGCGCTGGTGATCGCGCTGGCGCTGTTCGGCGCGACCGGCCGCGCGCTGGCGGGTCCGCCCCGGCAGGATGGCACGCCGCCGCCCGACGCGACGCCTCAGCCGGGCGAGGATCCGACCCCCACGCCCATCCCACAGGCGTGCTCCGAATGTCACCTTGACGTGGTTTCGGCCTGGGAAACCGGCATGCACGCGCAGGCGTACCGCGATCCGATCTTTCAGGATGCGTGGCGGAGCCAGGGCAACGATCCGGCTTGCCTCGCCTGCCACACGACCGGCTATAACCCGCGCACGCAAACTTACGCCCACGAAGGGGTTTCCTGCGAGGCGTGCCACGGCGTGACGCCCGCCAACCACCCCGACGAGCCAGCGATGACCAGCCCTGGCCCCGCAGTGTGCGAGCAGTGCCACGCGACAACCGTCACGGAATGGGAGCACAGCGCGCATGGCGAGCAGCAACTCGCCTGCACAAGCTGC
>CBINGT010000219.1:0-6404 GCA_966250245.1 uncultured Anaerolineae bacterium | reverse complement strand
CTCGAAGCGACCGATGCCCTCGACGCGCTGGAAGCGGTTTATCGCAACGATCCCGATCCAGCCGTGCGCAAGGCGGCGCTGGAAGCAGGCCGGGCGCTGTTCCTCAAGAAGCATCGGGCTTCCGGTGCGTAGGCACGGCAACGGCAGTCAGCGAGAAAAAAAAGCGGGCGGCTCTCGCCGGAGAGCCGCCCGCTTTGTGTTTGAACGGGACGGGGTTACAGCGCGGCGAGCCTGTCCAGGACGGCCTGGCGGCTGGCGGTCAGCGCTTCGAGCTTGTCGCGCTCACGCTGGACGACCTCGGGCTTGGCGCGCGTCACGAAGTTCTCGTTGCTCAGCAACGCTTCCGAGCGCGCAAGCTGGTCGTTGATCTGCGCTAGCTCGCTTTCGAGGCGGGCGCGCTCCGCGTCGAGGTCCACCAGCTCCGCCAGCGGCAGATAGGCGGACACGTCCGCCACCACCACGGCGGCGGCTTTCTCCGGCGCGGCCCCACCGTCGATCAGCGTCACCTCGCGCACGTTGCACAGCCGCGCAAACACATACTGGTGCTGCGCGATCAGGTCGCGGTGCGATCCGGCGTCGACCAGCGCGGTAAGCTGCGTGCCCGGCGTCACCCGGTACTCTGCGCGCACGTTGCGGATGCCGCGCACCAGGTCCATCAGGATGCTGAACTCCGCCTCGGCCGCCGGGTCGATGAAGCGCTCATCCGCCTGGGGCCACGGCGCAATGATCAGCGGGCGATCATTGGCGGGCAGGAAGCGCCAGATCTCCTCGGTGATGTACGGCATATATGGGTGCAGCAGGCGCAGGCTCCGGTCGAGCACGTGTACTAGCACGTCGAGCGTCCGCTCGCGCGCCGCCGCGTCGCCGCCGTAGAGTGCATTCTTGGCGATCTCGATCGACCAGTCGGCGAACTCGTTCCACAGGAACTCAAGGATCTGTCGCCCGGCTTCGGCGTACTGGTACGTGTCGAACAGACGCTGGACATTGCCGATCAGCCCATGCAGGCGGCTGAGGATCCAGCGGCTCGGCAGGTCGAGCGCGGCGGGATCGGTCACCTCGCGCGGGGTGTAGCCGTCCAGGTTCGACCACACGAAGCGCGCCATCTGCCAGACCTTGTTGCCGAAGTTGCGGCTGTACTCGATCCGGCTCTCCGACAGGTTCATGTCCGCGCCGGGCGTGCTGCCGGTCAGCAGGGTGAAGCGCAGCGCATCCGCGCCATAGCGATTCACCGTCTCGATCGGGTCGATCACGTTGCCCTTGGTCTTGCTCATCTTCTGGCCGTGCTCGTCGCGCACCAGCCCGTGCAGATATACCGTGTGGAACGGCTCCTTCCCGGTGAACCACAGGCCCATCATGATCATGCGCGCCACCCAGAAGAACAGGATGTCGTAGCCGGTTTCCATCACGTCGGTCGGATAGTAACGCGCCAGATCGGGCGTTTGCTCCGGCCATCCGAGCGTGCTGAACGGCCACAGACCGCTGCTGAACCAGGTGTCGAGCACGTCCGGATCCTGGTGGATGTCGGCGCTGCCGCAATGGGCGCACTCGGTCGGGTCTTCGCGCGTGGAAGTGATCTGGCCGCAGTTGTCGCAGTGCCAGGCGGGGATGCGGTGGCCCCACCAGAGCTGGCGGCTGATGCACCAGTCCTGGATGTTCTCCATCCAGTGAATATAGACGCGCTCGAAATGCTCCGGCACGATGCGAATCCGTCCCTCGCGCACGGCGGCGAGCGCCTTTTCCGCCAGCGGCTTGATCTTCACGAACCACTGCGTGCTGATCATCGGCTCCACGATCTCGCCGCCGCGCTGCGAGCGCGGGACGGCGTGACGGTGCGGCTCGACCTTCAGCACCATTCCGGCGGCTTCCATATCCGCCCACAGACGCTTGCGCGCCTCGAAGCGATCCAGCCCGGCGTAGCGCCCCGCGTTGGCGTTGAGCGTTGCGTCTGGGTTGAGGATGTTGATCACCGGCAGGTTGTGGCGCTGGCCGATTTCATAGTCGTTCGGGTCGTGGCCGGGCGTGATCTTCAGCGCGCCGGTGCCGAACTCGCGATCGACGTACTCGTCCGCGATGATCGGGATCGGGCGGTTGAGCATCGGCACCAGCGCGGTGCGGCCGATCAGGTGCTTGTAGCGCTCGTCCTCGGGGTGGACCGCCACGGCCGTATCGCCGAGGATCGTCTCGGGGCGCGTGGTCGCCACGGGGATGCCCTCGCCGCCTTCCACCGGATAGGTGAAGTAGTAGAGGTGTCCCTCTTCCTCTTCGCGCTCCACCTCAAGGTCGCTGACGGCGGTTTGCAGGCCGGGCGACCAGTTGATCAGGCGCGGGCCGCGATAGATCAGCCCTTGCTCCCACAGCGTCACGAACGCCTCGCGCACCGCACGCGACAGCCCTTCGTCGAGCGTGAACCGCTCGCGATCCCAGTCGCAGCTTGCGCCCAGCCGCCGAAGCTGGTCCTTGATCTGGCCGCCGTAGCGCTGTTTCCATTCCCAGGTGCGTCGCAGAAATTCCTCGCGGCCGATCTCTTTGCGGCTGGTGCCTTCTTCGCGCAGCATGTTTTCGACCTGAAGCTGCGTCGCGATCCCGGCGTGGTCGGTGCCGGGGATCCACAGCGCGGCCTTGCCCGCCATGCGCTGCTGGCGGATCATCAGGTCTTCGAGCGTGACGAACATCGCGTGGCCGTTGTGTAGCGCGCCGGTGATGTTTGGCGGCGGGATCGCGATCACGAACGGCTCCGCGTCGGGGTTCACTTCCGGCTTGAACCAACCGTTCGACTCCCACCAGCGGTACAGGCGCGGCTCGGCCTCGGCGAAGTCGAATGTTTTCGGCATTTCGTGCGTGGTTGTTTCGGTCGTCATGTTTTCCTCAGCATGGCAAAGCCAGATTCCAATGAGTGATCGGGAGCGTGCCGGCGCTACATGAGGCGCGCGGCTGCGAAACGACACCAGCGACGCCATCTTCGACAAGTGACACGTCGATCACCCCCTTTCAGTGCTACGAGCTACGCCGGGCGAATAGCTGTGATCAGCAGTTCCCAGCGGTCATGGTGCGATTGAATGTTCTCGAAGCCGACTTCCAGCAACACAACCTCGACCTCGGCGGCGGTCAGCGCGCGGAGCCTGACCGGGCGCTTGGTCGCCTGATAGGTCGTGCCGTCGCCGCGTACGATGAAGCGGTTGAACGTCACCGTGGCAGGCTCGTCGTCGTTCCAGTCCCAGATGTCGAACGTGATAATCTGCTCTTCGGGGCCGTCGTGGATCACGCCGGGCCAGAAGCGCGGGCGATCTTCCAGCAGCGGCTCGAAATCGCGCATACCGATCAGCAGCAGCCCGCCGGGGCGGAGCAGCTCGTGGAAAATGAGCAGGGCTTCCTCGATCTGCTCGTCGTGCAGCAGATGCGGGATGGAGTTGCCCTTCGTCAGCACCACGTCGAACGGGCCCGTAAGGTGATGGTGCAGGCTCTGAAAATCGGACTGGACGAACGTGATCCGGTCCGCGACGCCATACTGCTCGGCGTTTTCGCGGGCGCGTGCCAGCAGCCCAGGGCTGGGATCGGCGGCGGTGACGGTGTAGCCGAGACGGGCGAGCGAGATGGCCTGCGTGCCGGGACCGCACGAGGCGTCGAGGACGGTGTTGACCTCCCGATCGCGGAAGAATCGGCGCAGGTTCAACCCTTCGCGATCGAGCTCAGTGTCCCAGTCGCGATACCAGAGGTGGTAGTCTTCGGCGGCGTCATCGTAGAACGCGATTGTTTCGTCGTGATGCGGCATAGCAAGCAACCCCGCTTCCAATAAAAACGCCCTGTCGTCACACAAGGACGAAAGGGCGAGCTTCCGCGGTACCACCTTGCTTCTCGCCGGTTAGGCGAGCGCTTGGGCGCGCGATAACGGGCGCGACCGGGCACGCTTACTGATCGTTCAGCGGGCCAACTCAGGAGCGACGTTCGGCGGTGGCTTTCTGCGCGGGCTTGCAGCCGGTGACCCACGCTCTCTGACAGCGCCCTTCCGCTTACTCCTCTCCGTCAGCGTTTTTGCGCGTGTGCGATTAGGGCGAGTATAGCATGCTGCAAGAGGCGGCGTCAACGGTGAACCGGGGTGGGTGGGGGCGCTTACGACAACAACTTGTGGACCCACGACAGGCTCAGCGAGCCGGCGAGGGCAATGGCAGTGGACTGCATAATCTTGCCCACGACTGAGACGCCCAGGAAGTGCCACACCGGGATGCGGCTCGCCCCGGCGAGGATGCCCGCGACGTCAAACAGCGGATTCGGGATGAAGCTGAGGAAAAAGATCGTCCACAGGCCGCGACGCTCCATCCACATCTGGACGCGCGCCACCACTGCCGAGTTTTCCGCGATGCCCACGCCGCTGTAACCTGCCAGATAGCCAGTCAGCTCGCCGAGCGTCGCGCCGACGCCCGCCGCCAGCCCCACCAGCAGCGGGTGCAGGCTGCTCCCCAGCGCGAAGACGAAGATCAGGCCGGGCGCGGGCAGAATCAGCGTGGCGTTGCTGAGCAGCATCACGAGGAACGCGCCGAGATACCCAAACGCGGCCAGGTTTGAAAGCCGTTCCTGGTTCAGGCTGATCGCCACCGATACCAGCAGAACCATGCCGAGCATCCCCAGGCGGCGCGCGCTCAGGCTGCCGGACCGCTGTTTCGGAGTGGACACGGCCGGACGGGCGAACAAATGCGGGAAGCGGTCGGTCAGGCGGCGAAACATGGCGCGTTGCCTGAGGGCTCCTTTTAAGCTTGGCGAACGGATTGCTCTAGCAGGTTGCGGATGCGCGCCGCGACCATTTCGATCGCGACCAGGTTCTTCCCGCCCTGCGGAATGATCACATCCGCGTAACGTTTGCTCGGCTCGACGAACTCCAGGTGCATCGGGCGGACGCTGTGGAGATACTGCTCGATCACAGAGTCCACCGTTCGCCCGCGCTCGGCAATGTCGCGCTGAAGCCGCCGGATGAAACGGATGTCCGCATCGGTGTCTACGAATATTCTTACGTCAAACAGCCGCCGAAGTTCCGGTTCGGCGAAAACCAATATCCCTTCAACCAGGATGATTGGTTGCGGCTCGACGACCCGCACCTCGGGCGTGCGGCGAAAGGTGGTGAAGTCGTAGACGGGCACGGCGACCGGCTCCCAGTTTTTGAGCCGGTGCAGGTGCTCGATCAGCAGCGACGTTTCCAGGGTGTCGGGATGGTCAAAGTTGATTCGCTCACCGGGCGCGCGGGGAATATCGTGCAGGTCTTTGTAGTACGAGTCGTGTTCCAGATAAGCGATGTGCTCGGTCCCCACGCGATCCAGGATGGCATTCGAGACGGTCGTCTTACCGGAACCGGTGCCGCCAGCCACACCGATCGTGACGGGTGTGGGGCGTTGCGGTTGGTCGGGCATAAGGCGGTTCCTCGTAAGGCTGCGAGACAAGCAAATTATATAAGAAATGCCCACAGCGGACACGCGCCGGGGCACCTTTGAGAGAGCCACCCATGAGAGTCGAACTCATAACCTAACGCTTACGAAGCGTTTGCTCTGCCGATTGAGCTAGGGTGGCATTACGTGGGCCGCATTATACCAGGGAGGTGAAAGGCTGACAAGGCTTTTTTGTGCTTTTTTGCCGGATTTTCAGGAAATTCCGTAAGCAAAAATTCGCCCGCCATTGGGGAACCGCATTGCGTCAAGTATAATCGGCTGCTAGGCGATTGACCCGCGCGTTTGGTGAGAGGTGCGCATCGTGGAAGTTACCCTGTACACCAGTCGGGCGCTGTTCGACGAGCTGGAGAGCGAGTGGAATGCGCTGCTGACGGACAGCAAAGCGGACTGTATTTTCCTGACGTATCAATGGCAGTCGTGTTGGTGGGACGCGTACAAGCCTGGCGACATCTGGGCGCTGGCCGTTCGCGATGAGGGCGAGCTGGTTGGGCTGGCGCCGTGGTTCGTGCGACCGGAAGGCGGCGGGCGGCGCGTCGTCCGGGCGATCGGCTGCGTGGATGTGACTGACTATCTCGAAGTGATTGCACGCAACGGGCGGGAGCGCGAGGTTTTTGAGGCGCTGGCGCGTTTCATTGCGACGCGCGGCGAGGACTATGACGACATCCGCCTGTGCAACGTGCCCGAAGCGTCATTGACGATGCAGATGCTGCCGGACGTGTTCCGCGAGAATGGGTTCGACGTCGAGGTGACGTTCCAGGAAGTTTGCCCGGTCATCAAGCTGCCGGACACGTTCGAGGCGTTTATCGCCGGGCTGAGCAAGAAAGACCGCCACGAATTGCGGCGCAAGCTGCGCCGGGCCGCCGCCGGATCGGTCGACTGGTACATTGTGGGCGATCAGTGCGACTTGAACGCCGCACTTGAAAAGTTCCTTGAGCTGATGGCGTCCAGCGCCGACGAGAAGGCGCTGTTTCT
>CBINGT010000218.1:0-6423 GCA_966250245.1 uncultured Anaerolineae bacterium | reverse complement strand
CGCGATGCTGCCGCTCGGCCGGTCTCCGACAACTTCAACGGTAAACGCCACACCGGGCGGATGCTCCGAGCTAATCTGTTCGCATACCTGGGACTCCCACGCGGCCAGCGTCGCAGCGTCTTCCGAGCGCAGGTCGAGGTAGAACTCGGCGCTCGACGCGAGGCTGTTGACCGATTGCCCCCCGCTGATCAGGCCGATGTTGAACGTGGTGCGCGGGGTGGTGGGCGGCGTTAGCCCGACGATACGGCTCCCGGCGAGGATCAACTCGTGGATCGCGCTGGGCTGGCCGAAGTGCGTCCAGCTATGCCCGCCCGGCGCGGTGCAGGTCACCCGCAGCCGCCGCACGGCGATCCCGACGTGGTACACGCGCCCGAGTGCCATCCCCTCGACCACGATCGCCGCGCCGAGCCGCTGCCCCAGCCTCTCCCAGACCGCGCGGATGCCGCCCAGGTTGCCCAGTCCTTCCTCGCGCGTGTTCGCCACGAACCAGACATCCACCGGCGGGCGATACTGCGCGGCCTGCCACAGCCGGATCAGCCCCAGCAGCGCGGCGACGCCCAGGCTGTTGTCCCCAATGCCCGGCCCGAACACGCACCCATCGTCACGCCGGACGGTCAGATCGGTTTCGGCGGGGAAAACCGTGTCGGTGTGCGCGCAGACCAGCAAGGCCGGGGCCGCTGGATCGGCGCCTGGAAAGCGTCCGTAGACGTTGTCGAGCGCATCTTGCGACACGTCAAGCAGACGCGCCGCCTCGAACCGCTCCACAACATACGCTGCGCGTTGCG
Organism: uncultured Anaerolineae bacterium; assembly: GCA_966250245.1. GTDB lineage: Bacteria > Chloroflexota > Anaerolineae > Aggregatilineales > Aggregatilineaceae > DYGX01. The sequence goes on along the minus strand of CBINGT010000218.1, from coordinate 5,638 downwards.
CTTCGTGGAAGGTCGGCGCGGGGATCTGCTGGACCGCGATCGCGTCGGTGAGCAGGCTCTCGGTGTCGAGCGCCGCGTACAGCGCCGCGCCGAGTGGGGAATTCGCGAGCGCCTTTATCGCAGTGAGTGCGTGCGTCATCAGATGTTCTCGGGTGCTTTCACTGGGTCACGAACTGTGCAAAGTCCCGAATGTCGCGCTGGGACAGCTCGTGTTCTCCCAACGCCAGGATCAGGTCGAGCGGCAGTGTGATGTGCTCAATCCCGGCGGCCAACGCGACAATCACATCCTCAACCGACTTGAAGCTGGCGGCAAGCACCTGCGTCTGGCTGCCGCGCACGACGTCGATGATCTGCCCGATGACCTCAAGCGTGTTGGGCATTTGCTGCTTCATGCGGTTGTAGTACGGGATAGCGAAGCTGGCGCGCACCTGCGCCGCGAGGAACGCCTGCGCCGGACTGTAAACGGCCGTCATGGCGCACTCGATCCCGGCCGGGATCAGACGCGCCGCCATCTTAAAATTTTCGGTGGTGGCGGGCACTTTGAGTAACACTTTGTCCGGGCGGATCTTGTACGCGGCCCACGCCTCGTCGGTGCGCGCCTCGACCGTCTCGGCGGTAAGCTGGTAAAAGACGTGTCCCTCGACGATCTCGGTCAGCTCGGCCAACACGTCCAGCCCTGGCCGCCCGGTCTGAGCGATCAGCTTCGGGTTCGTGGTGACGCCTGCGATAAATCCCAGCTCTTGCGCGCGGCGCGCCTCGTCTGGATTGGCGGAATCGAGATAAATCCCCATTATTAGCTCCTTCCTGGCTCCGTCACGGCGCACAGCCGTGATGCTCTCGATTATGCCGTAAGGTTGCATTTCGCGCTGGAAAAGCGTGCGTTTCGGCTGCGCGGATGCGCAAAATTCCCACACCCCGGCGCGATGTGGGATTTGCGTGGGAAAATTCCATGTGCCGAGTGTTAAGGCGTTTTTGCCAAGCATAGAGAAAAATAAACGCGCGTTAGAAAACCGTGAGTCCAAAATATGGGGGCTGATCGCAGGCTTGACCCCCACTGCTTCGGGTCGTGAAAATGGGTGCAGAGTGCCGCCCCTGCCCGCCGTTGGCTTGTGAGGGAATTCTGCGATTTTGTGGGTTTGGCTTGTCTGTTTTTCAACTGGCACTATAATGGCATGCAGCGAACGTTAAAACGCACGAAGGGGGCCGTGGCGCTCGCGAACTCTGTTCCGCGCGAGGCACGGAAAGACGCGAACGAGGGGGACACATGAGGGCGACGAGTGTCTTGTTAGTTGAGAGCGCTCGCACGAATGGTGTGTCATTCGCTAGCGCCCTGAAACGCAAGTATCAGGTTCGTGTTGCACATACCGGCAAGCAGGCGCTTGCCATGATCAAAACCAGCCGCCCCGATGTGGTCGTCCTCGACGCGGCGTCGATGCGAACGTCCGGCAACCGTATTGTGGATCGGATGCGCGCGCTGCACGGCGAACTGCCAATCATCCACATTCGCCCGGAAGGCAGCGGATCCGGCGAAAGCGCCGCCGACGTGTTGCTGACTCCGCCGTTTACGTCCCGCAAGCTGATCAACCGGATCGAGCGCTTTTCGGCTGCGACGCACGGCTACCGGCTGGAAGTCGGTCCGTTCTGCCTTAACCCGGAGCAGCAAACGCTCACTACACCTACCACCGAAAAGAAACTGACGCCCAAGCTCGTCGCGCTGATGGAATTATTCATGCAGAATCCGAACGTCACGCTTCAGCGGCGCGAGATTATGAAGTCGATCTGGAATACTGATTATATGGGCGACACGCGCACGCTAGACGTGCACATCCGCTGGATTCGCAAAGTGGTCGAGCCGGACCCCCGCAAGCCGCAATACATCCTTACCGTGCGCGGGGTGGGCTATCGCTTCCAACTGCCGGACGCGACGCAGAACGGCAAGTAGCTTCACAGCCAACGACAGCAAAAAAACAGCCGAAAATCAGCAAGGGTCAGCCCTTGCTGTTTTTTGCTGCAACTTTGCGGCTCTCAGTACCCAAACACAAAAAGGCATCCGCATGAAGGGATGCCTTTGCTTGTCGTAATATGCAGGTCAGTCGCAGATGACAGGGTTACTGCTGTTTCTGCTGCGCCTCGAGCGCGGCCAGCCGCTTCATCAGACGGCTCTTGCGGCGCGCGGCGTTGTTCTTGTGCAGAACGCCCTTGTTCGCCGCCTTGTCCAGCACGCGAATCGCCTCAATCGTCGCCTTACGCGCCTCTTCGAGGTCGCCCGCCTGGATCGCCGCGTTCGCCTGCTTGGCTTCGGTGCGGGTACGCGACCGCCACATGCGGTTCCGCAAACGCTTCTTTTCGTTGCTGCGAATACGCTTCAGAGCAGACTTGTGATTAGCCAACGGGTATTCTCCAGGTATCCATCATCTTCAGACTGACAAGCGACTGCATTCTACCAAAGCGACCAGGGTTTGTCTAGACCGCTTACGGCGAAAACTTGGCACGCGCTCGCCCAACGAGCGACTGAGTAGTAGGGCAGGTGAGATTCGAACTCACACGAGGTTCCCCTCAGCGGATTTTAAGTCCGCGGCGTCTACCGTTCCGCCACTGCCCCGTGATCGGTTCCCTCGCGGGCGATGTTCAGTGTAGCACGCGAGAAAACCGTCGTCAATGCGCGGATGAGGTTTCTGCGCCCTGACCGCGCTCTCTCAGGTGCGGGAAGAGCAGCACCTCGCGGATCGTGCTCTTGTTGGTCAGCAGCATAACCAGCCGGTCCACGCCGATGCCGCAGCCCCCGCACGGCGGCATGCCGTAGCGCATCGCGCGCAGATAGTCCTCGTCGATAGGTGTGGCCTCGTCCTCGTCCGCGCGATAAAGCTGCGCCATCTCGTGGAAGCGTGCTTCCTGGTCGAGCGGGTCGTTGAGCTCGGTGAAAGCGTTACCCATCTCCATTCCGCCGATGAACATCTCGAACCGCTCGACGTGCGTCGGATCGCCCGGCACCAGCTTGGCGAAGGGCGAGATGTCGCGCGGGTAGTCGAGGATGAAGGTCGGCTGGATCAGGTGCGGCTCGACCGCGTCGCCCAGCAGCGTGTCGACCAGGCGGCCCCAGGTAGCGCCTTCCGGCGGGTTGAACCCCGCGCCGCGCATCGCTGCAGCCAGCGACTTGGCGTCGGTATGCTCGACGTAGTCGATACCGGTCCGCTCGCGGATTGCCTCGCGCAGCGTGATCCGGCGCCACGGCGGGGCAAGGTCGATGGTGTGCCCCTCATACTCGATCGTCGTGCTGCCGGTGACTTGCTCCGCCACATACGCGACCATCCGCTCGGTCAGGTCCATCATGCCGTGATAGTCGGTGTACGCTTGGTAGTACTCAAGCTGCGTGAACTCAGGGTTGTGCTTGAAGCTCACGCCTTCATTGCGGAAGTCTCGCCCGATTTCGTACACTGCGTCGTACATCCCCACCAGCAACCGCTTGAGATACAGCTCGAAGCTGATCCGCAGGAACAGGTCCTGGTGAAGCTGGTTGTGGTGGGTGATAAACGGCCGCGCCGCCGCCCCGCCATAAATTGGTTGCAGAATCGGCGTCTCGACTTCGAGGAAGCCCTCGCCGTCCAGAAAGTGACGCAGCGCCGCAACCGTCCGCGCTCGCTTGCGGAAGACCTCGCGCGTGTCCGGATTGACGGCGAGGTCCGCGTACCGCTGGCGATAGCGCTCCTCGACGTCGCTGAACGCGCCATACCGCTCGACGGTGCCGTCCGGCAGCACTCGCTCCTTAATGACCGGCAGCGGGCTGAGCGCCTTCGCCAGCACCACCAGCTCGTGAACCAGCACGCTGACTTCACCGGCGCGGGTGCGCATCATGGGGCCCGACGCCTGCACGAAGTCGCCCAGATCCAGGTTCTGCTTGACGATCTCGTACGTGTCTTCGCCCACGTTGTCGATCCGCACGAACAACTGGACGCGCCCTTCGCCGTCTTCGATATGTGCGAAGTAGACCTTGCCCTTCAGATTCTGGCGCACGATCCGCCCGGCGACGGTCACGTTGACCGGCTCCGAATCTCCGGCACTGGCGCTCTCGGCGGCCTCAAACGCCCGGATGGCTTCGGCGGTCGTGTGCGTGCGCTGGACGCGATTCGGGTACGGTTCGATCTGCCGGTTGCGCAGATCGTTGAGCTTGTCCAGTCGCTCTTGTTCCAGATTGTTGGCAGGGGTCCACATGACGGCTGTTTCTCCTCGCTGCGGGCGGATGCATCTGCCGCGCCGGTGATTCAGGTGTCGCTGTTCCGATTCCAAAAGAATGCCCACGCAAGCGCAGGCTGGCATGGGCAAACACAGACCGCGAAAAGACGCTTGGCGCTTATTCGATCGCCTTCACGATGAACTCGATTGGGCCATCGGGCGCTTCGACGGTGATCCGCTCACCGACTTTCTTATCCATCAGCGCGCGCCCTAGCGGGCTCTTGAAGGAGATCTTTCCGGCGCGCGGATTCGCCTCGGCTGCACCCACAAGGTGATACACCTCGGTGCTGTCCGTCCCCACTTCCTGCACGGTGACGATGCTGCCCAGGCCGATTTTATCGTTTTTGGCGTCTTGCTCAATGATCTGCGCGTTGCTCAAGATCATCTCGAGGCGCATGATCTCGCCTTCGATGAACGCCTGCTCGTTCTTCGCGTCTTCATACTCGGCGTTTTCCACGAGCTCGCCGCCCTCTTCGAGCGCGAGCCGCAGCCGCTCCGCCACTTCCTGCCGGCGGACGTTCCTCAAGTAGTTTAGCCGTTCTTCGTGTTCTCGTAGCCCTTCCACTGTTAGATAGTGGACCTCGTCGGTCATTCCCGCTCCTCCAACTCTCGAAAAATCCCGAACTTGCCGTCGTTTGCGCAGGGCGATCCAGCGTACCCCCGGTGCGATTTCCCCGTGTCGGACCGAGGAACGCGTCGCCATGCGTTATGGTCAACCGAATTGTTGCGAGTGTTTACAAAAGAGTCTTCATTTCGCGTGCATGAGGTACAAAAACACAGCCCATGCTGTGCTCTGCTTCCCGCAAACCGCGTTCAACCCTGAGAGCGACTTCCAGCGCAAAAAATAAGAGACCGCCTTCGCGGCGATCTGATGCGTTGCGTTCGTAAGTGCCATTGATTATAGCACAATGTTTTTCGCTTGTAAAGCAGGCTCAGGCGAAGATTAAGGGAGCGGGAGTAGGGAGTGGGGAGTAGGGAATTGAAAAATCCGGCAGTTGTATGTTGCTGTGGGTCGGGCGATACACTGCACGGCTTGATATGCGCAGTGCAGTCCTGACCCTACTCCCTCACTAATGACACGTGCATGCTGAGCAGGGCGGCGGCTCGACCGGCGGCGCGCCTTCGCTGACCACTTCGAACCGGCGCGGCATTTTGATCACCAGCGGGCAGTGATCGCCCTGGCTGCACGTCCCGCATTCTGCCGTGCCACCAGACTCCCGCAGGCGCCCTTTTCGCACCCAGTAGTTGATCATCCCTTCGAGCATCACAGGCGTGATGTCCAGGTCCGCCGCCAGTTGCGCGATCGAGAGCGGCCGGTCCGCCTGCTCAAAGGCGTTCAGAACTGCGCGCAGTGTAGTCGCCATCGTCGCCCTCTACGCCCCCAGCAGCCGCCCAACCTGGTAGACGA
>CBINGT010000217.1:0-6424 GCA_966250245.1 uncultured Anaerolineae bacterium | reverse complement strand
TTGCCGCCCTCTTCGAGATACACGATCTTCTCGTTGCCCATCTCTTCAACCACGTCCACGTTCGCCTCGACCATCGCGGGCTCAACGTTGGCGGGCTGATAGTCGGGGTGCGCGATGTTCTCAGGACGGATGCCGAAGATCACGGTCTTGCCGAGGTGCGGGCGATACTGCTCCACGCGCGAAGCAGGCACCGGGATCTGGTACTGGCCCGTGTCAACGATCATCTTGCCGTTGACTTCCTTCAACACCGAGTTGTCGAAGAAGTTCATCGACGGGCTACCGATGAAGCCAGCGACGAAGACATTGGCGGGGTGATCGTACAGGTTGGTCGGCGTGTCGATCTGCATCAGCTCACCGGCGCGCAGCACCGCAATGCGCTGGCCCATCGTCATCGCTTCCACCTGGTCGTGGGTCACGTAGATGAAGGTCGTGCCCAGACGCTGGTGCAGCTTGCTGATGAAGGCGCGCGCCTCAACGCGCAGCTTGGCGTCGAGGTTGGAAAGGGGCTCGTCCAGCAAGAAGACTGCAGGCTCGCGCACAATCGCGCGGCCCACCGCCACACGCTGGCGCTGCCCACCCGAAAGCTGACGCGGACGGCGGTCCAGCAGGTTTTCGATCCCCAGGCTGGCGGCGACTTCACGCACGCGCTCGTCGATCACATGCTTGGGGGTGCGACGAAGACGTAGACCGAACGCCATGTTGTCGTAGACCGTCATGTGCGGGTACAGAGCGTAGCTCTGGAACACCATCGCAATGTCACGGTCCTTAGGCGCCACGTTGTTGACGACGCGGTCGCCGATCAGAATTTCGCCCTCGGTGATCTCTTCGAGGCCGGCCAGCATCCGCAGGCTGGTGGACTTGCCGCACCCTGAAGGACCCACGAAGACCAGAAATTCGCCGTCTGGGATTTCGATGCTAAGGTTCTTAACGGCCTCAACATCGCCCCACCGCTTGGTTACATTTCGATAAGTTACACTCGCCACGGGCTTCCTCCCATAGACTGATCTTTAATGAAAATGCCTGCCTGGCAAAAATGGTCTTATCGACACCCTATTATGGCATTGTATACCTCCAAAGACAAATAGCTTTTTCCCGCGGGAAATGTGCCGCTTGACACCTGTAACCGCTCGCCTGCGCGCTACAGCGTTTTTCCCTACGGTCCAAACCTTTTAGCAAACACGCTTCTAGTGCCTGAAATGCCGCGTGCCGGTAAAGATCATCGCGATATTGGCGTCATCCGCCGCGGCGATCACTTCCTGGTCGCGGATCGACCCGCCCGGCTGGATCACGCACGTCACGCCCGCCGCCGCCGCGACCTCGATCCCGTCCGCAAACGGGAAGAACGCGTCAGACGCCAGCGCCGCGCCATGCGCCCGCTCGCCTGCCTTCTCGACTGCCAGCCGGACCGCATCCACCCGGCTCGGCAGGCCGCCGCCGATCCCGACCGTCGCATTGGCCGTCGCCAGCACGATCGCGTTGCTCTTGACCGGCTGGACTGCCCGCCACGCAAACCGCAGCGCCTGAAGTTCGTCCGACGTCGGGCGGCGCTTCGTGACGACGTGCCACAGCGTCCCGTTCGAGTCGTCGAGATCCGGCCGCTGGAGCAGATAGCCGCCCACCACGCTGCGCAGCTCGAAGCGCGGCAATCCGGGCTCAGGACCGCGCACCAGACGGCAGTTCCGTCGCTGCTCGCCGAGCAATTGCTGCGCGGTCGGCGCGAAGTCCGGCGCGATGATCGCCTCGACAAACAGCGATCCGAGCGCCTGAACCAGCGCCTCGTCGACCGTTCGGTTGACCGCGATCACGCCGCCGAACGCAGACACCGGATCAGACGCCACCGCCAGCGGCAGCGCGTCGGCGGCAGTCGGCCCGATCGCGATCCCTGTCGGGTTCAGGTGCTTGATGACCGCGACCGCCGGTTGCTCGAACAGGCTCACCGCGCGCCACGCCGCGTCAAGGTCGAGCAAATTGTTATACGAAAGCTCCTTGCCGCCAAGCACTTCCCCGCCCATCGGCGTCGCATCCGGCCGGACGGCGTACAGCCCGGCGCGCTGGTGCGGGTTTTCCCCATAGCGCAGGTCGAGGATGCGCGTCAGCCCCAGCGAGAGGATCGGCGGCAACTCCTCTTCCAATGACTCCTGCGGCAGAAGCTCGCGCGCCAGATAGGCGTGAATCGCGGTGTCGTAGTCGCGCGTCAGGGCAAACGCCTTGACCGCCAGCCGCCGCCGGAAGTCTTCGTCCAGCCGCCCCGCGACGCGCAGCTTCGCCAGCACGGCCGGGTAATCCGCCGGATCGCACACCACGATCACGCGGGCGAAGTTCTTGGCCGCGGCCCGCACCAGCGCGACCCCGCCAATGTCAATCTGTTCGATCGCTTCTTCCAGCGAAATGCCTTCCTGCGCGATCGTCTCCTGAAACGGGTACAGGTTCGACACCACCATGTCGATCGGCGCGTACCCGTGACGGCGCAGCGTCTCCATATCCGCATCGGTGTCGCGCGCCAGAATCGCCGCGTGGATGGCAGGGTGCAATGTCTTGACGCGCCCAGCGAGCATCTCTGGCGCCTGAGTCACCGCTTCTACCGGCGTCGGCTGCAAGCCCACCACTTCCAGCGCCCGCGCCGTTCCTCCGCTGGCGACCAGGTCCCACCCCAGTTCTGCCAGCCCCTGCGCGAAAACGTCTAGCCCGGCCTTGTTGTAGACACTGATAAACGCGCGTGGCATTGCTTTAACCTCTTAGCTTTCCTGTCAAACGCGCCTGCCTGCGCTCGCCAACCAGTCAGACCTTAATTTAACCTGCAACGCGCGCTCAGTGTGGCGCACGCTTGGTCATTTTAGCCTAAACGGACAATAGTCCAGGCGGAAATGGGACAATGGTCTCTTGACGCCATGTACTACACAATTGTTTAATGTAGGTATAGGGATTTGGGGTTGGATTGTTTGTTAGAAAACTGACGCGCTTTAAAGGGGAGCTTGTGAGGGAGAAGGTGCCATGCAACAAGGCGATCGTATCGTAGGACGGGTAATCCGTGTCGGGCGCGGATGGGCAGACGTGGCGGTCGGAAACAAAGTCCGGCGCGTCAGCGTTCGCCCTGATCTGTTGATCCGCGCGGGAAGCCAGCTTATCCTCAACCGGGAAGGCAGCGTCGCGGCGCTCATGCAAGAGCGCGCTTCCACAAGCCGGGCGCGATAAGTTTTTGCGCTGAACAAGCCACTTCGCAACGAGACTCATTCAGCGCAGCCTCGTTGAAGATTTCTTAACCGCGCAGCCGGGGAACACACTCCCCGGCTGTTCTTTATTGTGCCTCGCGTTCCCTCTGCTCTGCTGGCAGGCGCAGCACCTTGTAGCGCTCCAGCGCGACGACGATGTGCGAGCCGAAGACCTGCACCGGCTCGGGCTGCCCCCGCGCGACGACCCACCCGCTGGCAAACCCGCCCGTCAGAAGCGTCACACGCTGCGGCTCCAGCGCCAAGTTGACCAGATGCCACTGCGTTTCGCCGTTCGGCTCGCGCCAGATGGTGAACAGCACCGGCTGCTCCGCCTGCACGCGCGGGCACACATCTCCCGGCAGGGCCGCAGCCAACTCGTCCACCAGCGCATCAGAAAGCGGTAACGGGGCAGGCTCCGCGCCGGGGCGACCGGGCAGACGCAGCCAACGCGCCAGCCTGCGCCGCGCCGCACCGCCCGTATGCCAGCGTGTGCCGAGCAGCATCATCCGCGCGCTGAGGGCGCGCATCACCGGCCAGTGTTGCCAGCCAGGGCGAACCGGCTCATACCCGGTCCACAGTGGACGACCGGCGCTGCCCGTTCGCATCTGCTGGAGAGCGATCACCTGCCCGCCGTTCTGGCTAAATTCCGTCAGGCGCGCGTCCAGGCCCGGCACCTGCCCCGGCGGCACGATCAGCGTCTTGACCCCGTCCCATGCCTCGTCGCCGACCACGCGCAGCGGCAGCCCTAGCCGGATCACCGCCTGGCACGCAGCGTCCACCAGCGGCTCGGCCGGGCCGTTCTTCCACCACGTCAGCGCCGGGGGGCAGTAGATCGCCAGCGGACCCGCGCCCGCTCGCCCGTCGAGCCAACTGTTCTGCGCCGCCAGCCAGCGATACCACTCGTTGATCGAGGCGCGCAGCGGCTCAAACTCGCTCGCCACGATGAGCGTCAGCGCGCCGTTGCTGGTGAAGGGCGTTCCGTCCACGACCGGCGCGGCGTTCAGCGCAACTGCCGCTGTTTGCCCGGCCGCAAATGCCTCAGCCGAAGGCGTCTCGCGTGCAGCCGGATACGCCTCGCCTAGCGTCGCCGCCACGCGCGCCTGCTCGCCAAGCCGCGCGCAGGCCGCCGCGACCGACACCGCTAGCGAAGTTGGATCGCGCCCTTCCCCAAGCGGCACGCGCACCAGATATAGGTCGGTTACGCCGGAGAGCGCAGCCGGGTCGTGCCCGTAGCGCAGCGCTACCATGTCGCCGGACGCAGGCGGACCCTCGACCGCCACAAGCGCATCGGGCGAATGCTCGCGCACCGCCGCCGCCCATTCCCCGATCCGCCGCGTGGTGAGCTCGGCCCGCCATTCCAGATAGTTCTGCACCTCGCGGGATTTCAGCGACAGGTGACGGGGGATCGGCGCGCCGTCTGCAGCCTCGGCGTAGGCAGCGCGACAGCGCGAGCAAGCGCATCCCGCCGCGCCGAGCAGCCCGCCGCCCACCGCGAACGGCACGCCGCCCGCCCACGGCGCCATCAACCAGACGCCATCCGCTCCGGCGTCGAGCGCCTGAATCAGATGCGTACGGACGGTGTCAAGCCACTCCGTGTCATTCCAGCATGCATACAGCCGCCCCACCTGCGCCGGAATCGCGCGTCCAAACGGGTCGCGCGCCGCCCAATCGCGTCCCGCGTAGCTGGCTTGCGGCGCATAGCTGGACGCCATCACTCCGGCCATCACGCGCAAACCCGCGTCGTGATACAGCCGTACCACGCGCGCAAATCCCAGCCGGTCGACCTCGTCCAGCTCTGGGGGTAAACCCCAGCTATACGCCAGGAACACAGTATCCGCGCCTAGCTTCGCCGCCCGCTGCGCGCCATCCCGCGCGTGCGCCATATCCAGCGTCGGAATGTCTAGCGGCGTGCCGGGGAACATCCGGCGCAGAGTCAGCCGCGCGCCGCGCCCGCCCAGCAACATCACTCCGCGCACTGTTCCCGCGTCGTCGTCATTGCGCATGCTTCACCTTCGCTTGCTGTCAGCCGCCCTGCCCTACGAGCATTATAGACGAAGAACGGCTGCTAGCGACCAGCCATCCGTCACAAAACGCTGGCGCGCGGTATTTCCGTGATAAGTGGCACAAAAAACTGGTTGATTGCGCAGGGCGACGGTACAATCTGCGCAGTGCGTGGCATTTCCCTGGGCATCGCAAATACGAGGATCGTCATGGCGAGCGAGAACTCCGAGAAGATCGACCAGATGCGCCAGCTCCGCGACGCGAAGGTGCGCGGGCATCTGGAGCAGTACGCGCCGGTTTGGCTGGTTGACGACGTGCCGATTGCGCGGGACGAGATACTTCGTTTCGACGTCGTGTTCCTGCACCCGCGCTATGGCTGGGTGAAGCGCCGCTATCGCTACGACGCGTTCAGCGATGTGCTGTATTACAACGGCCAGCGCCTCATGCGCGAGGAAGACGTCCTCGATCTGCTCGATCAGGAGCCGTACATCTCCGCCGAGACGATCAATCCTTTCGAGTCGTACGGCGGCTAACCCGCGCGCCGCACGACCCTTGCACATTTCGATAGATCTCGCCGGACATCAAAACGGGGAGAGCGCCTGCTCTCCCCGCTGTGTTTTTCGCCCGCCAACCGGTTAGTTACCCGCCGCCGGATTGATCGCCACCTGGAACACGCGCGTATCCTTGCCGCCGAGGTCGTACTTATACGCCTCGTCCCCACGCAGAAAGTCCACCTCTTCGCGCCCCTGCTGGATCGCGTGCTCGATGATGCGCGCCATCAGGATAATGCCAGGGCTGAGTGCGGCGTGCGCCCCACGCGCGTTGCCGGAGTTATAGACCATAATCCGGTTGCCATAGTCGAAGTTGAGGTACGCCGCCGCCTCGTCGCCATTGACCGTCAGGAATGAAAGCTGGAGCCAGCCCGCCTCGGCGATGCGCGGGACGACGCTGCGGAAGAACGTAAGATTCTCCGGCTCTCGCAGAAACAGCGCCTTCTCGTCGGCGCTGGACGCCATCAGCTCCAGGAACTTTTCAAGCGCGGCGTTCAAGTCGCACTGATCGCCCACAATGTACCAGTCGACCGTTCCAGCGGCGGCCCGGCGCAGCTTGCGGCGCAGTTCGTGACGATCCTTCTTGCTCAGCCCGGCGATAAACTCTTCGAACGTGTCCGGCAGCTTGATGATCGGGCAGACTTCCTGGAACGTCACCTCGAC
>CBINGT010000216.1:0-6442 GCA_966250245.1 uncultured Anaerolineae bacterium | reverse complement strand
GTCGCGCAGGCCGTCGCCCAGGAAGTTGAAGGCGAACATCAGCAGGAACAGCGCCAGCGCCGGGAAGATCGCCTGGTTCGGATAGCTCTTAACCGCCTGCGCGCCTTCTGAGATCATGTTGCCCCAGCTAGGCGTCGGCGGGTTCACGCCCAGGCCGATAAAGCTGAGGAACGCTTCGGTCGAGATGTAGCGCGGGATCGCGAGACTTTCGCGCACGATGACCGGCCCCATAATGTTCGGCAGGATGTGGCGGAACAGAATGCCCCGGTCGCTGACCCCGATCGACTCGGCGGCCTCGATGAACTCCTTTTCGCGCAGCGAGAGCACCTGCCCGCGCGCCAGACGCGCCGTGTCCATCCACGACGTCAGGCCGATGCCGATAAAGATGAACAGCATGCCGCCAAACGCCGCGTCGATCTTGTTCAGCCGGTAGGCCAGCGTACCCGCCTCGCTCTGCGTGAAGCTGGCGCGGAAGAACGCCATCATCAGGATGATCAGCAGCAGCGTCGGGAAGGCGTACATGATGTCGACAAAGCGCATCATGATGGTGTCTACACGCCCACCCACATAGCCGGAAACCATCCCATAGATCGTGCCAACGAGCAGGCTCGTCAGCGGGCCGATGAACGCGACTGACAGCGAGATCCGCGCCCCGTACACGATGCGCGTGAACAGGTCGCGCCCGACGTTATCCGTCCCAAGATAGTAGTCGTTATTGACACGGACATAACCGTTTTCCGTGCCCATCGCCGCCATCTTGGGGAACAGGTCAATTACCCACTGGGGAGCCGTGTTGACAGCCAGGTAATTCTGCTCAGCGTAGGTGTAGGGGGTGATCTGCGGCGCGAATATCGCCGCGAGAATGAAGCCGATGATGACGATCAACCCGACGACGGCGGCCTTGTTGCGGATCAGGCGCCGCCAGGCGTCCGTCCAGGGGCCACGGCTCTTTTCAGTGACGCCTTCCAGGTGAGCGATTTCCGGGCGAGTATCGGCGACGCTGTCCGCAGATGTGCCAATTGATGTCATTGTTCAGAACTCCCCCCGCCTAGTCGTTATACCGGATGCGCGGATCCAGCCAGACGTAGGTCAGGTCCACAAGGAAATTTGCGATCACAATAAAGAACGCGAACAGCAGCGTGGTGCCCATAATCGTCGCGTAGTCGCGCTGGTTGATGCTCACCACGAAGTAATGACCCAGCCCCGGAATGCCGAACACCTTCTCGATAACGAATGTGCCGGTAATCAGCGCCGCCAGCAGCGGGCCCATAATCGTCACAACCGGGATCAGCGCGTTCTTCATCGCGTGTAGCCACACAACCTGCTGGTTGCGCAACCCTTTAGCCCGCGCGGTGCGGATGTAGTCTTCGTTCAATACCTGGAGCAAGCTGGCGCGCGTCAGACGGGCAATCAGCGCAGACTGCGCGAAGCCGAGCGCAAATGCTGGCATGATAAGCTGCTGAAAGCTCCCCCAGCCGGTGGTAGGTAGCCAGTTTAGCTCCACGGCGACGACATATTGCAGCATCGGGCCGAGCACAATCGCCGGAACCGACACCCCCAGGATCGCCAAGCTCATGCTGAAATAGTCGAAGGCGGTGTTCTTACGCAGCGCGGCGAAGGTTCCCAGTGGCAACCCGATTATGGTGGCGACAACCATCGCTGCCACGCCCAACTGGAAGGAGATCGGGAAATGGTCTTGGATGATGCCGTTTACTGAGCGGGTCCGGTCCGTATACGACGGTCCGAAATTCATCCAGCGTAGCGTCGTGTTGTCGCCGAACGGCAACCTGATATTGATCAGGTGGTCATCTGTGACCGAGTATTTGTACTCGCCGGTGGTGATCTTCGGAATGAGGAGGTCGCCCATGTAATCCAGGTACTGCTGCCATACCGGAGCATCGAGGTTGTATTTGGCGTTGAGGTTATTGAGGACGTTTTGCGGCAGCTTCTTCTCTCGGGCGAATGGGCCACCGGGAACCTGATGCATCAGGAAGAAAGTGATGACCGACACGATCAGCAGCACGACCAGCAAACCAACAAAGCTGCGTGCAAAGTATTGCGCCATCTGACGTCTGTCTCCCGCCGTTCGTCGCTCGTGGTGGCACACACACCCCGCCCATCCTTGCGGCTGGAACACGTGTGATGCACAACTTGAAGCACGACGGCTTTATACTACCGGGCAGTAAGAGGGTATCTTTGGCTTCGGTGAAGCATCTTAAGCGCGTCTGACGACGTCGCGAACCCCTGGACAGGGGAGAGAGAGCACAAGGCTCTCTCTCGCTCTGTCCTATTGATCTACTCGCTAGGCCGTACTGCGGTTCAATACGAGCTAGCTAAGCACGTCCCACTTGTCGTAGCGCTCGATGCCGATGATCGAGGGCGAGGCGTCAAGATGCGTGCCGATCATGCTGATCTTGGTGTAGAAGTAGAGCGGGGCCATCGCGGCATCTTCCCAGGTCAGGATGTGCTCGGCGCGGGCATACAGTTCCTTGCGGGCCTCGAAGTCCGTCATGAGCTTGGCCTGGTCGATGAGCGAGTCGTACTCGTCATTGCCCCAGTTGGTGTTGTTGTTGCCCGAGGTCGAGTAGAACACGTCGCCCAGGAAGTTGTGCGGGTCGCCGTAGTCAGCGCACCAGCCGAGACGCCACACATTCGGCGCGTCCTCGTCCAGGGTGTTGAGGTAGGTCTGCCATTCCTGGTTCGCCACATTGACCGTGATGCCGAGCGTCTCGACCCACATCTGCTGGACGATCTGCGCGATGGTGGCGTGCGCTTCGTCGGTGTTGAACATCAGAGTGATTTCCGGCATCGTATCGAGGGTCAGGCCAGTTTCCTCGAAGTAAGCTTCGAGTTCCTGCTTGGCCACTTCAGGGTCGCTGTAGACGCCCAGCTCAGGGAACTCTTCCTGAGTGGCCGACGCGGCGAAGTTCGGGCGGCTGAAGAAGCCCGCCGGCAGCTCGCCACGGCCCAGCACGTCGACCAGCGTCTGACGGTCGATGGCCGCCGACAGCGCGCGGCGCAGGTGGACGTTGTCCGTCGGAGGCTTCTGGGTGTTGAAGCCGTAGTAGTACGTGCAGTCACGCGAGCCAACGTACAGCTCGTCCGGGCGCTCGACGCGCAGGCGCGGCAGGTCAGGCAGCGGCACCTGTTCGATCGTGTCCAGCTCGCCAGCCTCGTAGGCCGCCAGCGCCGCCGAAGCATCCAGGAACACAGCCTCGATCACATCGATCGCGGGAACTGGGTGGCTCTCGGTGCCAGGCCAGAAGGGGTTCTTGACGATCTCAACCCGCGAGCCGGGCTCGTAGGTCTTCAGGACGTAGTTGCCGTAAACATGGTAGTTCTCGGGCAGCGTCCAGGCGTCGCCGTTTTCCTCAATGGTCCACTGCGGCTGCGCGGCGAAGACCCACAGACCGTAGACCTGCAGCAGGAAGCCAGCTGGCTCGGGCGCCGTAATCTGGAGCGTATAGTCGTCCAGCGCTACGATCGCAACATCCTCGCGCGAGCCCTCGCCAGCGTTGAACGCGGTGCCGCCCTCAACCCAGTCCGCCGGCAGATAGCCGTAGTCGGATGCCGTTTCGGGGTCCATCGTACGCAGCGCGCCATACACGAAGTCGTGCGCGGTCACGTAACGGACTTCACCAGCCTCGTCGGTCACCTGAACGACCTCGTCGGCCTCGAAGTCGTAGACCACCCACGGCACGCCTTCCTTGATCTTAAAGGTGTAGACGCGGCCGTCTTCCGAAATCTCCCAGCTCTCGGCCATGCCGTGCTGCGGCAGACCCGTGGTTTCGTCACGCGGAGCCAGGCCAACGAACATCATTTCGCTAAAGGTATGCGAGGTGGTGTCGGTCGCCAGGGCGACGTCCCAAATAACAGTGGTGCCCGCAGCGCCC
Organism: uncultured Anaerolineae bacterium; assembly: GCA_966250245.1. GTDB lineage: Bacteria > Chloroflexota > Anaerolineae > Aggregatilineales > Aggregatilineaceae > DYGX01. The sequence goes on along the minus strand of CBINGT010000216.1, from coordinate 2,549 downwards.
ATCGCGACGCGCAGCACCTTCTGGTCCTGGGCGCTCACCGTGGTGAGGCCGACCAGCAAGGACGCCAACAGCGTCAAGGCGATCGCAAGGCGGCTTATACGCTTGAGTTGCTTCATGGATCTTCTGCTCCCATTCTATTGAAGCGAAACAACGTGGTACAAAGTCTTCGGCTTAAGTATACCGGCTTTGCTCGGCAGCACTTTGTGAAAAAAGGACAAAACGCTGCCGGTGTGACAGCGCGATCGCTGCCAGACTGCCTGAGTGAGAAATAAACGTCTTTATCGGGTGATCGCAACTCCTTTCTACGCTGCACGCCCGTCAAACGCCGCGTGCTGCGCCGTCGATTGCAACCTTGCCCAGGGGGAACTTCGCCCGGCATGCAACGTCAGTGACGCCGCAGCGCCCGGTGGAAAAACGGGCACAAGCGCCGTTAATCCAGTTTCATTATAGCGTAAGAATGGACTGCGCCCATTTTTCAATAGTTATACGCCGAAATTTACAAATTTTACCTTTTTCCCCTGCGCAACCGGCGAATCACACCTCGACCAGCGCGAGATCGGCCACGACCGGATAGTGATCGCTGGGGTAAAGCGGCGGTGCAGCGTCCCGCACGATCTCGAGCGCGCGCGTCTCAGCGCGTCGCGCTCCGTCCCGCACCAGGATCCAGTCCAGGCGCTGCGCATGGTGGGCAGCCCCCTCGCCCGCGAAGTTGTGGAATGTGTTGACGTCCGGCGCGTCTACGTGCCCGGCTTCGGCAAACGTGTCGCGGAACCCGGCGGCGGTATAGATCGGCATCACCCGCTCGGGAGCCAGATCAAGCCCCGGCAGCGCGAGAACCGGATCGTTGAAGTCTCCGGTGATGATGGTCGCCGCGTCGGCAGGATCGGCCAGCGCATCAAGGCGGCGGACGATAAGGCGGCTCCCTTCCAGGCGCGCGAGGTGGCTTTCGTGGTCGAGGTGCGTGTTGAGCAGCAGGAACGCCAGTCCGCTTTCCTTCTCGCGCAGCCGCACCCAGTTGGCGACCCGCGTCAGCCGCGCGCCCCATCCGAGCGACCGGCGATCTGGCATCTCGCTCAGGAAGAACGTCCCGCCGTCCACCCGCTCAAAGCGGTCGCGCTTCCAGTAGATGCAGACTCGCTCCTCAGCCAGCCCGCGCGCAACCCCCGCCCGCCCAAGCTGGCAGTCATACGCCCCAAGCCGCTCGCGGTAAAACGCCAGATTGCCGCGCTGCACTTCCTGAAAGCCGATCACGTCGGGCGACCGCTCCAGAATGGTCGCCACATTGAGGTCGCGCCGCTGCGGCCAGACGTTCGCCCCGTCCGAAAACTGGTTGCCGCGAATGTTGAACGTCATCACGCGAAGGTTCACTGCGCCCATCCTCTCGCCAGCGCCGCCGGGTTACGCAGCCTCGTCGCCGGACTCACCCGCTGATTCGTCTGGATCGGCGACTTCCGGCTCGCGGACCAGCACGAAGAACAGCACGAACCCCAGCCCGCGCACAACCGCCGAGATGGTAAACGCCGGGCCGAAGTCCAGCCAGTCCAGCAGCCACCCGCCGATCACCGGCCCGATCCCGCCGACGACCGACACCAGCGTCGTGTAAAGAGCGACGTACTGCGGGCGGTGATCGTCTGGCGTGCTCGCCAGCAGCAGATTGAATGCGCCCAGGTTATACCCTGCCCACGTCAGCGCCGAGAACGTCTCAACCAGATACGCTTGCCAGGGGTGCCGTACCCACAGCCACGCGACCGGGATCAGCGGGATCAGCAGGCCGAACCGCATCGTCGAGGTGATCCCAAGACGGTCGTGCACGCGCCCCATGATCCGCATGCCGACCAGCGTCGAAGCCACAGACACCGTCGCGACGAGGCTGATCACGCCGACGTTGAAGCCCGCTTCCTCGACCATGTAAACGTTGATGAACGGGCCGGACAGCATCACGCCAAGCTGAAGCGTCGAATGGCTGGCAACGAAGCGTGTGAAGTTCGGCAGGTCGCGCGTCCCGGTGACAATCCGGCGCATGCTCACCCGTACTCGACGGAACGTCCCGCTGTGTTCGGGAATCTGGGCGTAGTAGTAGACCGCGATCAGCCCGATGGCGAACGCGATCCCCAGCGAGACCTGATACCCTTCCGGCTCGCCCACCGCGTAGATAAGCTGCCCGGCCAGCGGGATCGCGGCCAGCCGGACCAGATGAATGATCGTGTTCCGCGAGGCGAAATAGCCGCCTCGGAAGCGCGGGGGTACCAGATCGGCGGATAGCGCGGTCCACGCGGCGTTGCCCAGCGCGTTGATGCCGGAGAGCGCTACCCAGGCGAACAGCACCAGCCACACCGCCCAGTCCATGCCCAACAGCAGCGGCGCAGCCAGCATCACCACCCACATCAAGCGGGAGAGCACGCCGCACAGCAGCACCAGCCCCTTGTAGCGCCCGGTCCGGCTGGCGATCGACGCGCCGGGGAAGGAAAGCAGGGCCCCGACCAGTTGGTTGAGCGTGTTGACCAGACCGATCTGCGCGTTGCTCGCGTTCAGACTGAGCAGATAGAGGG
>CBINGT010000215.1:0-6446 GCA_966250245.1 uncultured Anaerolineae bacterium | reverse complement strand
GACCATCACGACCAGCGCCAGCACCGGCTCGATCAGGAGCGCGAGCCCCAGCGCGGCCGCCACCAGCAGCCCGCCCGCAACCTCAACCGGCAGCAGCGCAGCGGACGCTCCGGCCAGCAGGGCGAGTGCACCCCAGGCCAGCGAGCGAAGCGACGCAGTAGCAGCCGGGCGGGCGTCAAGCATCAAACGCGTACCTTGAAGTACTCGATCGTCTGCGCCAGTCCGGTCGGCAGATCGACCTTTGGCTCCCACCCGAGCACGTTTTTGGCGCGGGTGATGTCCGGCTGGCGGGTCTGCGGATCGCCCTGGATGCGCAGGTCTTCCTTGAGGATGATCCCTGCCGGGTTATCGGTCAGCCGGTTGACCAGCTCCGCAAACTGGAGAATCGTCATCTCAGACGGGTTGCCAAGGTTCACCGGCTGGTCGTAATCCGACATCAGCAGGCGATAGATCCCTTCGACCAGATCGCTGACGTAGCAGAAGCTGCGCGTCTGCGAGCCATCTCCATAAACGGTCAGCGGCTCCCCGCGCAGGGCCTGCCCGACGAAGTTCGGCACCACGCGCCCATCGTCCAGGCGCATGCGCGGCCCATAGGTGTTGAAGATACGCGCGATCCGCGTATCGACCTTGTGCGTGCGGTGATAGGCCATGGTGAGCGCTTCGGCGAAACGCTTGGCCTCGTCATACACGCCGCGCGGACCAATCGCGTCCACATTCCCGGCGTAGTCTTCGCGCTGCGGGTGGACCAACGGATCGCCGTAGATCTCCGAGGTCGAGGCCAGCAAGAAGCGCGCGCCCTTCGCCAGCGCCAGGCCGAGCGCGTTATGCGTCCCCAGGCTGCCGACCTTAAGCGTCTGAATCGGGAAATTCAGATAGTCGATCGGGCTTGCGGGCGAGGCGAAGTGCAACACCGCGTCGAGCGGCCCCTCGATGTAGAGGTAGTGCGTCACGTCATAGTGGATGAACGTGAAGTCTCTGCGCCCGGCCAGATGCGCGATGTTGTCGGTCGAGCCGGTGATCAGGTTATCCATCCCGATCACCTCATGTCCTTCAGCCAGGAAGCGGTCGCACAGGTGCGACCCGAGGAAACCGGCGGCGCCGGTGATCAAGACACGCATGGGTGCAAGTCCTTCCGTATGCGGAGCAAATCGCGCGAAGTGTACCACAAAACGCGCCCGCGCCAACTGACGGGCGCCGGGTGCTACGTCTCCGGCAGATCGCCGAGCTGCGCGCGTAGTTCCTGCTCAAACACCTCGTAGGCGTGGTGGTCGTACAGGCACACGACGATCCGCTTAAGGCTGCTTCCTTCCTCAAACGTGTGGTCGATGATCACGCGCAGCATCACCGTGGCGCACGCTTCAAGTGGAAAGCCGAACACACCCGTCGAGATCGCCGGAAACGCGATGCTTTGCAGATTGTGTTTCTCGGCGAGGTCGAGGCTGGCGCGGACGGCGCTCGCCAGCTTGCCGCGCTCTCCCCCTTCCCCCATACGCGGGCCAACCGCGTGAATCACATACCGCGCCTTGAGGTCGCCCGCGCCGGTAATCACCGCGTCGCCTACCTCGCAATAGCCGATCTTGAGACACTCTTCCTGAATCGACGGGCCGCCCTTGCGACGGATCGCGCCCGCCACGCCGGAGCCGAGCAGAAGCTGCGAGTTTGCCGCGTTGACGATCGCATCGGTGTCCAGGTCCGCGATGTCGCCCTGCGCCAGCGCGATCGTGATCCCGTTGATCTGCGTCTGCATGTCGCCCTCTACTCCTTTCCGTCACCGGAGAGCGCATCCAGATGATGTAGAATCCCCAGCGACAGGAAGAACACAAACGCGAGATTGATCGAGAAATAGGTGACATCCACCAGCCCATGCGCCAGCGCATGCGCCATGCCGCCCGCCAGCCCGAGCACCAGCGCCAGCAGCGTGCGGCCCGCCAGCCGCTGGCGCACGCGCCACAGTTTGCGCCAGAACGCGATCTGGAATCCGATCAGCAGCGCGACGCCGCCGATACCCAGGCTGACCCAGTGATTCAGCAGAACGTTATGCGGGATGGCGAGGTTCGGCTCGGCCCAGGCTGCGGGCAGCAGATAGCGGCTGCGATACCAGTAGAGGAACTGATCCGGCCCCGCGCCGGTGATCGGGTGCTCGCGGATCAGGTTGAGCGCGCTGTACCACAGGTGCCGCCGGAAAAACGCCGTGCTGCCGAGCAGGTCCCGCAGACGCGGCAGCGCCATCGACAGCGGGATCAGCGCCACGGCCATCGCCCCAAGCGCGCCCAGAACTGGCACCACCGCGCGCCGTCCGTGCCACACGATCAGCAGGACAGTCACCGCTGCAGGTAGCCCCAGCAGGATCGCGCCCCGGCTCTGGCTGAGCAATACGGCGACCAGCATCAGCGCCTCGCCCAGCGCGCCATACGCCCGCCGCCACGAGCCGAGCGGCAGCAGCGCATACGCCAGCGCAAACGGAATGCAACGCCCCAGGTACAGCCCGACCCCGTTCGGCGAGCCGTAGATGCTGATCAGCCGGCGGGCGCCGTCTTCCGCTTCGACAACGCCCTCGCCCGTCACAAACCACACCAGCCCGATCGCCGCGATCGCTGCGCCGCTGAACACGAGCGTATCCGCCAGCCACACAAGCTCCCGCCGCCGCAGGCGCATCACGCGAATCAGCGCATAGAATAGCACCGGATCGAGAATGACTACGCGCAATTCATGCAGCGCGGGACCGCGAAACTCCGACCATGCCAGCGACACCACGCCGAGCGCCGCCCACGCGAATGCCAGCCCGTCAAGCGCCGTCAGACGCAGTCGCTGTAACGCGATGCGCTCGCCCGCGCGGTATCCTCGCGCCCACGCCACCATCCCGCGCAGCGCCACCGCGCCGAGCGTCAGCACAAGATAGACTTCGACCGTCGCGAATAGCCGGAACAGCAGGTCCAGCGTCGAGAGGAAAAACGCCGACCAGAAGACCACCAGCATCAGCCCAAGGATCGGCCGGTTGTAAATCAGCACAAACAGCACAACCAGCGCGGCGAGTGTCACCAGCGCGACCGGCGAGAGCGACGCGATCCCCGCCGTCAGCACGGTCAGCGCCAGCGCGGGCGGATCGCGCCTCAGCAGCGCGTCGAGCGGCCCGCCCCAGGTGAGCAGCGTCCCCACCAGGACCAGCAGTGAGGCGAGCAGGCTGATCAGCCAGCGGATCGCGTGGCGGATGATCGACGCAGACGGCCAGCGGATCGAACGCCACGGCAGCCGCCACGCCGCGCCAAGCGCGCTCCCCAACCCGATGATGCCGAGCGCCGCGCACGCCGCGAGCGCAAGCGTATAGGGTCGGGTGTCCGGCAGGCTGGCGACCGCATACCCCGCAATCGGCCAGCGATCGTCGCCATTGATCGGCCGGTGGACGATCTCGACCGTGTGCACGCCATCCGGCAGGCCGCGCGCGACGGCGATCAATTCCATGTCCGGCTGGCGGTCCGGCGAGGTGAGCAGCAGGAAGGTCTGACCGTCCGGCTGGCGCGGGAGCGCGTTGGCAGGCTCGCCATCGACTGTCACAAACAGATAGGCGCTCGTGTCGTCGCGCCGCACCGGGATCGCGAAGTCCGTCCCCTCGAACGTCAGCGAGATCCGGTTTTCTGTCTCCGGCGTAATCGCATCCGGATCGACGATCTCCGCATCCACGCCGAGGTCGCTGAAGCGCCAGTTTTCGCTGTACTCGGTGAACGGGTTCTGCACGGGGTGACGCCCTGGCGGCAGCGCGCCAACCGGCGCCAGCGGACCGTCTGCCAGCCACGCGCCGATCACCGGCGCAACGGCGAACCCCTGCTGCGGATCGTCTTCAGGCACATCCGGCTGCCAGTGGTGGAGAATGAGCCCGCCGATCCACGGCCACTCGCGCGCGGCGCGCTCGAACGCCTCGCGGGTGAACTGTGTGCGCTCGGCCTCGCTCACCTGCCCCCAGATCGATGGCGCGCCGCTCCACCCTTCCGGCAGGTGGTTCCACCCGAAATGGCTTCCCCACAGCGGCTTGTCGCCATCTCCCCGGCGGACCATTTCCTCGCGCAACAGGATCAGCCGTGAGAAGTTGAGCGTGCTATCCGCCACGGTGCGATCGGCCGGGCCGGTGTCGTAGCCATAGGGTTTGCCCGCCGCGCTGTCGAACGCGCCCTGCCCGCCCTGCTCGTAGATCGCGCGCAAATACAGCACGTCGGACAGGTTATCCGGACCGGTCTCGACGGTCGGGGCGAGCGCGGCGGCGATCACATGCGCATCAGGATCGGCGTTGTGGATCGCGTCGTACGCGCCGCGCAGCATGGCGACGTAATGCGCCGGGCGCGGATCCAGCCCGCCCCAGTGATCTTTGAGGTTCGGCTCGTCCCAGATCTGATAGAAGTCAATCGTATCGGCGTAGCGCGCAGCAACCTGTCCGGCGAACGCCGCGTAATCAGCCGGGCTGTTTGGCGGTGCGAAGGGATGCTCCGGCGCAAGGGGATGGCGCGCCCAGCGCGGCGATCCATCCAGCACCAACACCAACGCGAGGCCCGGATGCTCCGCCACCGCCGACACGATCCGGTCGTACGTCGCCCACTCGTATTCGCCCGGCTGTGGCTCAACCTGCTCCCAGCGCAGCGTCTGGCGCACCCAGTGGAATCCGGCGTCCTCGATTCGCGCCAGCTCGCGCGCCAGCGTCTCGTCGTCGTACTGCGTCAGTTCGACGTTGACGCCCGCCAGAGGCAGCTTGAGCGGCATATCGAGCGTGCGCGTCGCGTCTTCCCACCCGCGCAGCGCCTCGGCGCGCCGGTCGAGCGTCACCACAGCGCCGACCGCGCTGCCGAGCAGCAGGATCACGCCTGCCCAGAAGACCAGCCAGCCGCGCCTCATGGCTCGCGCGACCAGCGGGGGCGCGCCGCCTGCCCGTCGCTCGTGATCGCGTAGGCGACCCCAATGTCCAGATCGTAGATCCACAGGTTCTGCTGGTAGATGAATGCAAGCTGTTTGCCAGTTGGACTCCACGCAATGCCGTCTTCGGGGTCCGGCGAACGGAAGCCCTGGCCCGGATCGTCGGGGCCTGGAAAGACCATCCGCGCGTTGCTGCCGTCGCTATCAGCAATCCATAGCTCGTACGACGAGCCAAGCGAGTTCAGCGGCTCCCGCGCCTGGAAGTACGCGATATACTGCTCCTGCTCGCCATCCGGCCCCTCACTGAGCGGCGAGTAGACCGGGTTGCTCCAGATGCCGCTGCGCGCGCGGAAGGTCGGCAAGGTCACGCCGCCCTCCAGGTCCAGCACGGCGAGGTCGAACACAATGCTATCCTCGCGCGATTCCGATCCGTAGGGCGCGCCGTGCGCCGTGGTGATCAGCGTGCCGCTCTCTGACCACGAGAGCGTGGGCACCCACACAATCGGCAGCAGGGTGGCGTATTCCGTGAACGAGAGGTGTGGCACAAACTCACCCGTCTCCAGATCGACCGTCCCGACGCCGTCCGCGCTGGCCCACGCCAGCCGGTCGCCCGCCGGGGACCACGCGAAGCGCCGCCCCCAATAGGCATACGCGCCGAGCGCGTTCTGCTCGATCACCGGCTCAATGCTGTCGGAAATCGGCTCGCCCGTTTCCGGATCCAGCTCGATGACGAACAGGTCGTTATATGCGCGCCAGCCGATCTGGTCGTTCCTCGGCGCGGCGGTCGAATAGCTGAATGTGTTCGCGCGGCCGGGCACCCACTGGGCGCTCAGCACGTCCTCAGGGAACAACCGGATCGCTTCCGGTGACGAGGCGCGCGTATCCAGCACGGCCCAAAGCTCGTTCGAGAACTCCGGATCGTTCGGGTCTTCAGTGGACCGGGTAAACAACAGTTGGCGACCGTCCGCTGAGAGATCGAACACGCGCCGGTCCAGCCCGCCGATCTCCGCCACCGGGCGGCGACGCGCCGTGCTGCGCTCGATGATCCACGCCTGGTCGCCGGAGATGTACGCCAGCACACCGTCGATACTGACCACCGTCTCCGATGGCTCTGCGCCGACGTAGATGATCTCGTCGCGCGCCGGGCGGATCGGCACCGGCACGCCGGGGTTTCGGCTGACTTCCACGCCGTTCTTCTCGGTGATCAGATAGCAGATCTCGTTCTCGCCCGGCTCACCCGTCTGACCGATCTGCTGCTCGTTGAGCGCCAGCCGCTCTGAGGGGATGTACTGCGTCTGGAAGGGGACCGGCTCGCGCACGCACTCCTGCCGCTCCACCACACGGGTGATCGTGATCCGCAGCCCGTCACGAAGCTGGGTGTACAGTGGCGGATTGACCTCGTCCAGCTCGTTGAGCGTCACGTTGATCGCTTCGAGGAACTGGCCGACCGACACCGCGCGATCGTGCGTGTAGACGCGGCTTGTGCCGTCGGCGTCCACGGTGATGGTCAATCGGCCGCCTGTCCCCGGCTGATCCTGGCAAGCTGCCAG
>CBINGT010000214.1:0-6477 GCA_966250245.1 uncultured Anaerolineae bacterium | reverse complement strand
TGTTCGAGCAAATAGGCGATGTAGGCGAGCAACAGGCGCTCGATCTCGTGGTGCAGCGGGCCGGGGACCTGCAAGCCGCGCACCACATGCCACGGCTGCGTTTGCAGGTGGCGCATCACCTTGAGCGCGTTCAGGCTGAGCGGCACCCCGCGCTCGAACCCGGCGTGATGCTCCGGGCAAACCGCGCCACCATCCGCCGGGCTGAAGAACTGGTCGCGCGGCTCAAGCGTCTCTTGCCCGATGCCGCAGGAGTGCAGCGCAGGCGCGAACCCGGCCAGTTCCAGCAAGCGGAGTTCATAAAAGCGGGTCACCAGGCGCGGATCCTCTTCGTCGCACAGCCAGCCGAGCGTTTGCACCAACAGGCGAAACTCGCCGCGCCCTGGGTCCTGTTCCGCCGTGAAGCGATCCATCAACTCGACCACATAGCTCGCGTACGAGCCGCGCAACAAGTCTTCGTGCAGGCGCAGGAACGGATCTTTCGTCTCGGCCTGCTGGACGATGTGCAGCTCCCGCCCGCGCGCGATCAGCATATCGACCAGCGTGTACAGCTCGACGTGGCCGGTCTTGCGCGCGGTCGGTTTGCGCGCGCCCTTCGCGATCGCGCGCAGCTTGCCGTGATTGGGCGTGAGCAGCGTCAGCAGGCGATCGGCCTCGCCGAAGTCCTGCCGCCGCAAGATCACGGCGTCGCTGCGAAAGACACGCTCCGGCCGGGGCATCAGTCGCTCGACGCCCCCGGCTGGCCTTCCGCCAGCTTCTTAGGCCCGAACCCGAGCGGGAGCAGCTCGGTCAGCGGACCTTCCCAGCAGACCTCGCCCTGCTCATCGGCCAGGATGACGGTCATTTCCGGCGCGAACTCGTAGAGCACCTGGCGGCAGATCCCGCACGGCGACGCGCCGTTATTGGTCACGATCGCGATCGCCTGAAACTCGCGCTCGCCCTGGCTGACCGCTTTCACCGTCGCGGTGCGTTCGCCGCAAATTGTCGCGCCGAAGCTGGCGTTCTCGACGTTGCAGCCGGTGATCACCGCGCCGGATGCGGTCAGGATCGCGGCGCCGACCGGATAATGGGAGTAGGGGACATAAGCGTTGGCGCGCGCCTCAGCCGCCGCTGCGATCAACCGCTGGCGGGTTTCGTCGCTCAGAGAGTTTGCGGTGTGGTCGCTCATGAGAGTCCTTCGATCGCTCAGTTGAAACGGATCATTTCAGCGATTAGCGAATAGCAATTAGCGAAAGAGCAGGCTTTCCAGACGCCTGAACCTGCTCGACGAGCGGATAGAAGCTGCAACTGATCGTCCGGTTCTGGCGAACGGCCAACAGCTAACTGCTAGGGACCGTTAAGTATACCCAATTCCGCCTGCTTGCGCCCCTCGAATTACCGCTCCATTACGGGAAACAAACTGGCCCCGGACAGCATCCAGGGCCAGATGGAGTTAGAGGATAAAGCGCCATCCGGACGGAGTGAGCTCCCGCCGTGCGCCTGCTCTTCAGTCAGGGGCGGCCGCGATTTCGTCACGGGCGTCTTGCACCTCCGGTGGGATGGTTGCAGGCTCGACCGTCACGCGGATCTTGCGGATCCGCCGGTCGTCCACGTCCAGGATCTCGATCCGCAAATGCTCGGTTTCGATCACCTCTCCGATCAGCGGCACCCGACCGAGCTTGCTGAAGACATAGCCACCCAGCGTATCGCCCTCGTCGGTCGGCAGGTTGACTTCCAGCAGGCGGTTGAGATCATCGAGGTCGATCCCGGCGTCGAAGATGTACTCGTGCTCGTCGATCTTCTGGTAGATCTCTTCCTCGTTGACGTCGTACTCGTCGCGGATCTCGCCCACGATCTCTTCGATCAGGTCTTCGAGCGTCACCAGGCCCGCCGTGCCGCCGTATTCGTCTACCACAATCGCTAGGTGGATCTTGCGCTGCTGGAGATCGGTCAGCAGGTCGCCTGCTTTCTTCGACTCCGGCACAAAATAGGCTGGGCGCAGCATCTCGCCAATCGGGCGGTCAAGCTGGCCGTCACGCCACGCGGCGAGGATGTCCTTCGCGTAGAGCAGCCCACGAATGTGATCAATCGACTCCTCGTAGACCGGGATGCGCGAATGGCCCGCCTCGACGATCACGTTGAGCGCTTCTTGCAGCGGCGTGCGGATATCCAGCGCGACCACGTCGATGCGCGGGACCATCACCTCGCGCGTCAGCGTGTCGCCAAACTGGAAGATCGAGTAGATCATCTCCTTCTCTTCGTCCTCGATCGCGCCGCCTTCGGACCCCGCGTCGACCATCATCTTGATCTCTTCCTCGGTCACAAGCGAGGCCGCCCGGCGCTCCACGAAGGGCGCGGCGAAGCGATGGCTGACCCACTGCATCGCGCGCAGGGCAGGCGCCAGCAAGCGCGAGAGGAAGTTGATCGGCCCGACCGACCATAGCGCCAGCCTCGTAGCGTGGCCCAGGGCAATCGTCGCCGGGAGCATCTCACCGAAGATCAGCGTGAACAGGGCGACGACCAGCAACACGCCGCCATAGCTGATCACGTTCGCCAGCGTCGCGCTCAATTCGAGATCGAGCAGTGCATCACGCAGCGGCGGGATCAGCACGATCGCGGTCACCAAGGCGATCGCGAAGCGCAACAGCAGGTCAACAAGCTGCTGCGACGCCAGCAGGCGCGTCGCATCATTGGCGAGCGTCAGCGCATCGTGCGCGCGCTTGCTACCGTCTTCGGCCAGATCGCGCAGCGCCGCGCGGTTGGCATTGATCAGCGCGACGTACGCCATTTTAGAAGCCGCGTTGAGCACGATAAACGCGCCCAGCACGGCTAAGCCGGTTAAGCTATCGTCCACGGGAGAGTACCCTTCACATTTGGTGGGAGTGGATCGCTGGCACCAGACAAACACCAGCGGCTCTGACCGGCCCAATGCCGTCCAGAGCTATACGGGGCACGCACAGTGCGCCCGGACGCTATGCGGTTACTACTGTAGGGGGGTTGGTCAGGAACGTCGTCAGACACGATTAGGGTTCACACACAGTTTACGCTGGTGGACGCTGTCAAAATTACAACAGCGCCATCAGCCGGAATTTTATCATATCCGCAGGTCGTGGTCAAATGCGCCGTCCGCTGAGCGACAGGGGCCAGCGTTGGGAAGTCGGTGGGAAAGATACCCCCATATATCGGGAAATTGGCCTTTTCTCCCGCTGTTCTGCCGCTCTACATCGGCTATAATGTGGGATAAATTCGCCCGTTTTTGGAAAATGAGGGATTTTCGTCCGGCCATGCAACGGCGATGCTGGCGATGGTTATGGATCTGGGTGGGAGTCCTGGTGGCAGGCTGCGGCCAGCTATGGTCGTCCGAGACGCCTGCACCAGAAACTCGCGAGCCGACGCTGCCCCTTTTCGGCTACACCCTGCTGCCGCCAACGCTGACGCCGAGCCTGTGGCCGGTTGGTTCTGCCACGCCGTTGCTCAATATGGATGGCATCACCGGTCTTTCGCCGCTGGCGGTGTATCTGACCGTCAGCGGCCCCGCCTGCTACGAAACCCCTGTCGGCAGTCTCGTCTGCTTAGGCCAGGTGCAAAACCGGCACGACGAGCCGATTGAGCAGATCGTCGTCACCGTGCAGCTTCTGGCGCAAGATGGCACCGTGCTCGCCAGCGGGCAGTCGTTCCTTGCCCGGCAGCTTCTCTCAAGCGGGCTGCAAGGCCCCTATCGCGTGATGTTCGACCACATCCCCGAAGGGTACACCCACGCCGCTGCATACGTCGCGTCCGGTCGCATCGCGCAGAACGTCGAGCGGCGCTACGCGGAGCTGGAGCTCAACCACACGTCCGGCATCTTCGTCTACGACCAGTATCAGATTACGCTGTCGATTGTCAACAAGAGCCGCTATCCCGCCGACCGGATCGTCGTCACGCTGACGCTGCTCGACCGCGACGGGCAGGTGACCGGCTTCCGGCAGGTCTACCTCGACCATTCCCGCACGATCCAGCCAGGGGAGTCGCTTTCCGTGACGGTGAAGGCGATCCCGCAAGGGCCAAATACCGTCGGTTTCTCGGCGTTTGCTGAGAGCCGGCCGGTCATCAACTGAGCGGTTAGCAGTTAGCGGTTAGCGATTAGCTAAAGCGGTAAGACTGATAGCCGTCTGAGGCTGCACGCACAAACCAGCACGACCGGCCAGTTATCGCGCGATCAGGGGGTTTCGGCCAGCGCGCGGGCCAGCGCGGCCCACTCTTCGAGGCTGAGCGTTTCGGCGCGGCGGTGCGTCTCGATCCCCGCCCGGCCGAGCAACTCGTCCGCCGCCGCCTTGCCGATGCCCAGACCACTGCCGAGCGCGTTGCGAAGCTGCTTGCGCTTCTGGCTGAACCCGGCGCGCACCACGCGAAAGAACGTTTTTTCATCCGGCACGTCGACCGGCGGGCGCGGATACACGTCGATCCGCACCACTGTGGACTCGACATCCGGGCGCGGCCAGAAAGCGGCCGGGTTAAGGCGCATCGCGATCTGCGGGTGCCCGTAGAACTGGACGCTCACCGCGAGCAGGCTCAGATCGCCGGGCATGGCGACCAGCCGGTCCGCCACCTCGCGCTGGACGGTGATCACCAGCCTTTGCGGGCGAGGCTCGTTTTCGAGCAACTGGCGCAGAATCGCGCTGGTGATGTAGTACGGCAGGTTCGCGACCACGTAAAACGGCCGCCCGTCAAACAGCGTGGAGACGTCGAGCGTCAAAATATCGGCGTGGACCAGCTCGACGGCGGGCGTTGCAGCGAACGTCGCGCGAAGGATCGGCATCAGCCGGTCGTCCGTCTCCACGGCGACCACGCGGCGCGCGTGCTCCGCCAGGACGCGCGTCAGGTTTCCCGTGCCGGGACCGATCTCCAGCACCTCGGCGTCAGGCGGCAGGTCCGCGTTCTCGACAATCTTTTGCAGCGCGTTCGGATCGTGCAGGAAGTTCTGGCCGAGGCTTTTCTTCGGCGAAATGGCGTGAAAGCCCAGCAATTCGCGGTCGTTCATGGCTCGCTCGTTTCAGTCAGGCGGCAATCACCGCCGGGAAATGCGGGGGAACGCTAGTTAGGGCGCACGCCGTAGGCGATCAACTCCGCCTGCGGGTGAGCTGCGATCGCTTCATCGATCAGCGTCCGCTCGACGGGCTGGCCGTCTTCATAGCGTACGCGGACCTCGCGCGTCCGCTCGCCCCGCACGCCCGCCTGTACGACCCGCTGCTCCCCCTGCGGAAGCGAGAAGTCCGGCCGGTAAATCGTGGTATAGGGCACCGGCACCGTCTCAATTTCCAGCCGGTCGACGACGCGGATCACGCGGATCGTCATGCCATCCTCGAAGCGCGCTTCCAACGGCGGCTCGGTGTAATCCTCGCCCACCGGCGCGACGCCAACCGCCGCCAGCACATCCCCGACCGTCAGCCCGGTCGCGCGGGTGGTCAGCGTCCGCCCATCGACCATGATCGTCACCGGCTGCGAGCGGCGGAGCGTCACCGACATCCCGTCCTCGACTGTGGCACTCAGCCCTGGCTCAACGGTGTCCGCCAGGTAAAGGTCGATCCCCGCTTCGTCCAGCGCCTGCCCGACCTCGCGCTGCGTGGTGTGGATCACGCGCAGCGTCCCGTTTTCGAGCACACGCAGGGTCGCGCTACGCAGGACGAGAATGCTCGCCGGGGCGATATCCCAGCGGGTGCGCTCAAGCGTTTCCAGCCGGTAATCGTGCCCGTCCACGCGGATCACGTCGCCCTTGCCGATCGAGATGCCCTGTTCGTGCAGGATGTCGAGCGGGTGCACGGCCACCGTGACCACGCGGCGGATCTCGCCATCCGCTTCGATCACGACCGGGTGCGCGCGATCAATGGCGATCGTCATGCCGCCTTCGAGCGGGGTATCGGGCGCGGGGGAGACCATATCGCCCGGCGCGAGGATCACGCGGCGCTCCGCCAGCAGGTCGCCAACCGTCTCCGCGCGGGATGCGATACGGTGCACCTCACCGCCGATCTCCAGCGTGACGTCTTTGTACGTCAGCCGGTAGATCGCGTAGACCGCGCCCACCACGATCAGCGCCAGCAGCACGCCACCCATCAGGCGAGCCGGGAAGCGCCGGGTCGGATGCGACGCGGGCATCGGGGAAGCGTTCACAGCGGCTTTACCGTCCCTTGAAACAAAAAGCGGGGATTGCGAGCAGGTTGCTCGGACCAGGCACTCCTGCGGCACCCAGGGTGAAGTCCTTAGTGCTGCTGCCTTCCGGCCCTGACACGGTTCGGACGCCCTGCCGCGCAGGACCCAGACCGAGCAACTTGCCAGCAATCACCCGCTGGACGAGCATGCAAAACGCAGCCTCGTATCAGGCGACGATGTGTTCCCGCGATCCCGCAGGATCGGGTTGCATCTTAGCGGATTCACGGGCGATTGTCAACGGTGCTGCGCCTGGGAGCGGGCGATCATACACGGTTCTTACGGCGAGAGCGATTAGCGGTTAGCAGTTAGCGATTA
>CBINGT010000213.1:0-6545 GCA_966250245.1 uncultured Anaerolineae bacterium | reverse complement strand
CGAAGTTCAGCGGTAACACGACGGACATCTGCCCGGTCGGCGCGCTGACCACCGCCGATTTCCGGTTCGGGGCGCGGCCGTGGGAGCTTGAGCAGGAAGAGACGATCTGCCCGTACTGCCCGGTCGGCTGCAATCTCAGCGCGAGCACACGTCTGGACCGCGACGCAGGCGGCAAGAAGATCATCAAGCGCATCATGCCGCGCCAGAACGAGTGGGTGAACGAGATCTGGATCTGCGACAAGGGGCGCTTCGGCCACCATCACTCGCGCTCTGAGGAACGGCTGACACAGCCGCTGGTGAAGCAGAACGGCGAATGGGTGGCTGTTGACTGGGCGACCGCTTATGATCAGATTGCGGCGCGTTTGAAGCAGAACGAGACGTCGCTGGGTGTGCTTGGCAGCCCGGATCTGTCCAATGAGGACTTCTGGGAGCTGCGCCGCCTGGTGGAAAACGCCGCGCCGGGCACGCCGCTGGGCGTGTGGCCTGCGAACATGACCGGCGGCGATCTGGTCGCGCAGGTGGGCGTGGGCAGCGAGACGCGTCTGCGCGATGCCGGTCCGGAAACCGCGATCCTGGTGATCGCGTCGGACTTCGAGGAAGAAGCGCCGATCTGGTGGCTGCAGGTCAAGCAGGCGGCGGATCGGGGCGCAAAGCTGGTGGTTGCGAACGCGCGCCCGACCAAGCTCGATCGCTTCGCTACCGTGCCGGTCCGCTACCGCTATGGCGAGGCGGTCGGCGTGCTGAACGGCTTCCTGGCGAGCGCGGTTGGGCGCGGTCTGCCAGCGGACCTCGACGACAAGCGCGCGCCGGGCCTGTCGCAGCTTCAAAGCGGGCTGGGCGGCGTGGAAGATGCCTATCCCGACGCGTCCGAAGCGCTGCTGAGCGCCGAGAATTTGCTGATCTTCGCGGGCGGCGAGGGGCTGTCCCTGGCTGAGCACCGCGAACTGATGCAGGCGGCGGCGAACCTGTTGATCGTCACCGGGCGTGCGGGACGGAAGAACAGCGGTTTGGTGGCGGTGTGGCCCGGCCCGAACATGCAGGGCGCGTACGATATGGGCTTCTCCGCCGAAGCGACGCAGGCTTTGCTGGCCGCGCGCCCGAAGATGTGGATTATCGGCGGGGCGAACCCGGTCGAGGAAGACCCGCGCATGGCCGAGGCGATTCGCGATGCGGAGTTTGTCGTCGCGACGGCGCAGTTCATGACGCCGACCGCAGAAGCTGCCGATATTGTGTTGCCGCGCCAGAGTTTCGCGGAGCGCAGCGGCTCGTTCACGAACGGGCTGCGCCGCGTACAACGCTTCAACCCGGTGCAGGCAGAGATCGGCGACGCCATGCCCGACTGGAAGATTTTCGCCAGCATCGACGAGCGGATCAGCGGGCGGAAGGCGCCGATCTCGGCGGCGGCTGTGATGCGCGAGATCAACCGCGCCGTGCCGGACTATGCCGAGGCGAGCTTCCCGCGTCTGGCGCAGGTCGAGCGGCAGTTCCCGCTGGTGGGCGGCGACGACCTGTACTATGGCGGGACGTCGTACAACAACCTGCAAGGGATCGGCTATCCGATCCCGCCCGCGGCGGAACGCGGTGACGCTGCGCTGCCGGTGCGCCCGGTGAAGGTCGAGGCACCTACCGCGGCAGGCGAGCTTACCGCGATCCCGGTGCGGCTGCTGTACGACCGCGACCCGCTGTTTGAGCAGAGCGAACTGATGCACCAGCGCATCCCGCAGCCGTATGTTGAGCTAAGCGCCGACGACGCTGCGCGGCTGGGGATTGCCGAGGGCGACCCGGTCGCCGTGACGGGCGAAGGCTTCCGCGCTGAAGTGGTCGCTCGCGTCGATGGGCGCGCGCCGACGGGGTTTGTGCTTCTGCCGATGCAGCTTGCGCACCAGCCACTGCCCACCACGCCGGAAGTCTGTGCTATCCAGAAAATCGGAGAGTAGTGCGGGCGATGTTTGGACCAGGGGAATCCGCCACGATCATCGAGTGCAGCGCCAACGCGACCTGCACGACCGTCCACGCGATCTTCACGAGCGTGCTGTTGTTTTTCCTCCTGCTCACGGGCTTCGCGTATATGACGCTGCTGGAACGTCGCCTGATCGCGTGGTTCCAGGCGCGCGTCGGTCCGAACCGCGCTGGGCCGCAGGGGTTGCTTCAGCCGGTCGCGGACGGCATCAAGCTGATTTTCAAGGAAGACATCACGCCGCGCGGCGCCGAAAAGGCCATCTTCTGGCTCGCGCCGCTGATCAAAATGGTCCCCACGATCATTGTCGTGGCTGTAGTGCCACTGGGCCCGCCGATCGCGATCCCGTGGTTTGACGGTAACTGGTATCGCGTGACGCAAGGGCTGACCGATCTGAACATCGGCGTGCTGTGGATCCTGGGCATCACCAGCATCGGCATCTACGGCATCGTGCTGGCGGGGTGGGCGAGCAACAACAAGTACGCCATCCTCGGCGGCCTGCGCTCGTCGGCGCAGATGATCAGCTACGAGCTAAGCCTGGGGCTGGCGGTCGTCGTGCCAGTGCTGCTGACCGGATCGATGAGCGTGGGCGACATCATCGAAGCGCAGAACGACCCGCCGATCCTGGGGTGGTACGTGTTCCAGAACCCGCTGGCGGCGGCGATCCTGTTTATCGCGCTGCTGGCCGAGGTGAACCGCGCGCCGTTCGACCTGCCGGAAGCTGAGCAGGAGCTGACCGCCGGATATCACAGCGAGTACAGCGGTATGAAGTTCGCGCTGTTCTACCTCGCGGAATACATCGGCATGATCACGGTCAGCATGGTGGCGTCGGCGTTCTACCTGGGCGGCTACCATTTCGTGTTCGTGGACCGCTTGCCGCTGCTTGGGCCGCTGGTCTACGCGGCGAAAGTAATCCTGCTGCTGATGGGTATGGTGTGGGTGCGGGCGACGCTGCCGCGCATCCGCTACGACCGGCTGATGCACTTTGGCTGGAAGATCATGCTGCCGCTGGCGATGGCTGCGGTGGCGTGGAGCGCGATCGCGGTCTTCCTGGCGGAGCAGTTCGGCGACGCGCTCACGGCAGTCTTCTCAATTGCGGCGCTGGTGCTGTTCCTGGGCGGCGCGCAGTGGTTCCTGACCCGCGCCGGGCGCGGGGTGATCGATGCGGCGCCTGCCGAGGTGAGCACCGTCGAGACGGTGTCGCTCTCCAGCCAGGCACGCAGCGGGCGCTGATGACTTGCATCGTGGCTACCGTTGACGGACGACTAAGACAGGCGAGTGTCTGATGAATGTAATACGCGGCTTCATGACGGTCTTCAAGCATCTGTTTGAAGACAAAGTTACCGTCCAGTTCCCTGAGCAGCAGCGCCCGGTGCGCGAGCGCTACAAGGGGCGTCACGCGCTGAAACGCTACGATAACGGGCTGGAGAAGTGCATCGGCTGCGCGCTGTGTGCGGCGGCCTGCCCGGCAGATGCGATCTGGGTCGAGGCGGCGGAAAACACCGACGAGGAGCGTTATAGCCCCGGCGAGCGTTACGCCAAGACCTACGAGATCAATATGCTTCGCTGCATCTTCTGCGGCTATTGCGAGGATGCCTGCCCGACTGAGGCGATCGTGCTGGAGCATGAATACCGGCTGTCGTTCAGCGACCGGCGCGACGCGATTTACACCAAGGAAATGCTGATCGATCCGCCGCCGCCCGGCGTGCCCGGAACGCCACAGCAGACCGAGCCGGGCCGCTATACGCGGTCGATCCCGGAGCAAAAGGATCCGCTGTAAAGCTCTGCGGCCAGGTGTGCTGGCCGCCTGATGTGGGAATGCGCTCGCGACGCACTGTCTTGCTATTTGGCCGCTCGCACTGACAGGACGGCACGTGTATGGAACTGACGCTATTCATCATTGTAGGAGCGATTGCGGTGTTGTCCGCAGTGCTGATGCTTATCAGCCAGAATGCGGTCCACAGCGCGCTCTTTTTGGTCCTTAACTTCGCGTGTATCGCGTTCTTTTACCTCATGCTCAGCGCTTCGTTCCTGGCGATGGTGCAGATCGTCGTCTACGCCGGGGCGATCATGGTGCTGTTCTTGTTCGTGATCATGCTTCTTGGCGCGGAACGCTTGCTCCCTGAGCGGAACCCGCGCTTCCCGTGGCTGGTTCCGATGGCGATCGTGCTGGCGCTGGTGTTCCTGGTTGCCGTCAGCCTGGCGGTGATCCGGGGCGAGATTGACCTCAGCGAGCGGGCGTCGGCGCAGCCGTACATCCGCGTGGTGAACGTGGTCGACCAGCTTGAGGGCGGCGCGGACGTCTACCTCGATGGGCACCGGCTGGTGAGCGGCCTGGAATATGGGCAGGCGAGCCAATTCGCGCCGTGGGATCGCGGGCGCTACGACGTGGCGCTGTACAAGGCGGGCGCTGATCCGTCTGCTGAGGAGCCGCTGGCGACTATCAAGGTCGATCTGAACCAGGGCGAAGCGGTGTCGTTCACGGCGGTCGGGACGGCGGCGGATCCGGTGCTGGTCGTCGCGAATGAGGATTTGCGCGGTGCCAGTCGCTCGGATGCGCTCCGGGTGACGGTGGTGAACGGCGTGCGCGCGGCGCCGATGATCGATGTGGTGCGCGGCACGGACGCGTCTGAGGATGCGGTGCTGATCAACGACCTGCCGTATGGCGAGGCGTCTCGGCCTACGACGATCTCCGGCGGTATGACGGATATCAGCGTGTTCTCTGAGGGCGTGCGCCGTGACCGGCTGGTCACGTTCGAGAACCGCGATCTGTCGCCAGAGCAGGGCCAGCTTTGGGTGTTTGGAACGCGCTATTTGCCCGATAACTCGTATGAAGACGTCTTCCACATGCTGGAGACGAACGCGCTGCCGTCGTTCGGCAGCCCTGCGAGCGTCGGTTTGGCGCTGTTCGCGCGCTACGTCTTGCCGATGGAAATGGTCGCGCTTGTGTTGCTGGTCGCGATGATCGGCGCGCTGATCCTCACCAAAGACATGGTCGGCGAGCGGCGTGTAGTCCGGCGGCGTCTGGCGAATCCGCCGCCCGAGCTACAAGCGCCCATCACGCCCGAAGCGACCGCCAGCCGCACTACGATCGAGGGGTAAGACCGGATGGAAGCACCAGAAGTCGCAACCGAACTGTTTGTGCTGCTCAGCGCGATTCTCTTTGCCCTTGGCACGCTCGGCGTGCTGCTGCGCCGCAACGCGATCCTCGTCTTTATGTCGATCGAGTTGATGCTCAACGCGGCGAATCTGGCGCTGGCCGCTTTCGCGCGGCAGTGGGGCAACCTTGACGGGCAGGTCTTGATCTTCTTCGTGATGACGATTGCAGCGGCTGAGGTCGCGATCGGTCTGGCGCTGATCGTGGCGATCTTCCGGACGAAGAAGAGCATCAACATCGACGAACTGCATCTGTTCAAGCACTAGCGTGGGTCAGTCTCTTGCGCGTCGGTGAGGGGACTCTCCCGGCGACATACCCCATCGTAAGGGGCGCACATGGAAACATACTTCGATCTTGTTCCGCTGATCGTGATTTTACCGGGCATCGGGTTGCTGATTAACCTGTTCGCCGGAAAGTACCTGGGCGAAAAAGGGGTCGGCATCGTCGCGGTTGGCGCAAGCGTGTCGGCATTCATTGTGTCGGTGCTGCTGTGGATCGCGCTGGTCGATGCAGACTACGAGCCGGCGGTGGTGAACATGCCGCTGCTGGGCACGTGGATCCGCATTCCCTCGGCCGGGATCGAGATCCCGTGGCAGTTCCGTGTCGATACGCTCAGCGTCACGATGATGTTAATCGTGACGGGCGTCGGCTCGCTGATTCACCTGTATGCGGTTGGGTACATGCACGGTGACGAACGCTTCCCGCGCTTCTTCGTCTACCTGAACCTGTTCCTTGTCTTCATGCTGACGCTCGTCGGGGGCAACAACTTCCTGATGATGTTCGTCGGCTGGGAAGGCGTGGGCTTGTGCTCGTTCCTGCTGATCGGCTTCTGGTTCGACAAGCCACGGGGCGAGGGGTGGAAGAACAGCAACGCAGCGCGTAAGGCGTTCATCGCAAACCGTGTCGGCGACTTCGGGCTGGTCGTCGGGCTGCTGCTGACCTTCTGGACGTTCGGCACGCTCGATTACTACAAGCCGGGTGAGGAGCCGATCCCCGCCGCCGAGCACGCGGAAGCCGAAACCGAGGAGCCAGTCTTCGCGCCTGAGGTCGAGACGGAAGCCGCTGAAGAGGAAGCTCTTGGCGGGCAGCTCGGCGTGTTCAACCAGGCGCATCTATGGCTGGAAGAGGGCGGGCATCAGGTCAACTTCGGCCTGTTCTCGATGAGCCTTGAGGCCACGCTGACGATCATCACGCTGCTATTCCTGCTCGGCGCAACCGGCAAGAGCGCGCAGATCCCGCTGTTTGTCTGGCTGCCCGACGCGATGGCCGGTCCGACGCCTGTCAGCGCGCTCATTCACGCCGCGACGATGGTCACGGCGGGCGTGTACATGATGGTGCGCTCGAACGTGTTTTTCCACGCGGCGGACGCGACCTCACTTGTGGTGACGGTCATCGGCGCGACGACCGCGCTGATGGCGGGGTTCATCGCGA
>CBINGT010000212.1:0-6547 GCA_966250245.1 uncultured Anaerolineae bacterium | reverse complement strand
TCAACGCCGACGAAGTGGCGTTTGCAAGCGATTTGTTGAGCAGCCTGCTCTCCGTAGCAGGAAACATGTAAGCATCTGGTTGAGTGTCCGCACTGAATAGGAAGGAACACGCAAGAACGCAATGGAACGATCTCTGACAGTATTGGGAATTGCAGGAAGCTTGCGCGTCGGGTCGATTAACCGCGCTTTGCTGGAAGCCGCGCAGGAGCTTGCACCGCATCACATGACGATCCAGATCTTCGATCTCACCCCAATCCCGATGTACAACTCCGAGCTGGACACCGACGAGCGCCGCCCGCAGGCGGTGAACGAGTTCAAGCAGGCGATCGCGGCGGCGGACGGCCTGCTGATCGCCACGCCGGAATACAACTACAGCATCCCGGGCGTGCTGAAGAACGCGCTCGACTGGGCGTCGCGGCCAGGGGGGAACTCTCCGCTGAAGATGAAGCCGACCGCGATCATGGGGGCCACCGGCGGGATGTGGGGCACCGTGCGCGCGCAGACACACCTGCGCGACATCCTCGCTTCGACCGGGACGCCTGTGGTGCTCAAGCCGGAAGTGCTGGTCGCCAACGCTTACCAGAAGTTTGACGAACAGTGCAGGTTGATCGACGAGCCAACGCGCCAGTTTGTGAGCGATTTGCTCAGCGCATTAGAGCGGCTTATCACCCGGCTGCATTCACCCGACACCGAACCCATTTTGGCCTGATCTGCCACCCTGTCATTCCTTGAACTACCGCTGTCAGATTCCGCGTCTGACAGCGGTTTGTTGTTTGACCTCAAGCGGCGGTCGATCCGATTCTCAATTCACTTCTGCCCTGTAAGCATTCCGTTGTATGGGGTGCGATATCCTATGATTGACCTGATAGAAGTTGCTCACAGGTATCGCAACACTGGGCAGAATCGAAACGGACAACGATGGCTCTCTTGACTTCCTATCTCTGCAACCACTGTGGCCATATCCTTCACGGGAAGAATGCCACATGCCCAAACTGTGAAGACGCGCCGCCCCCACCTCGTCAGCGATCCGTCACGCAGCCACTACGTCGCCGCCCCAACGCAGTCGCGTCTGAACGCAAGGGAACCGAGCGTTTCGACCTGCATACGAGCGTGCTGTTGCAGTTCTTCCCGTCTGGCGTGTGCTATACGCTGCTGCTGACCTCGCCCGTCGTGCTGGGGCGGGGGAGCGCGCCGAACACCAACATCCTCGACCTCTCCGAACTGGGCGCGCACCGGCACGGCGTTTCGCGCCAGCATTGCCTGTTGTGGCGGCGTGGTAAGCACCTTGTTGTGACCGATCTGAACAGCGTGAATGGGACGTACCTCAACGGCCAATTGCTGCGCCCGCATGAGGAATATCTGGTCGCAGATGGCGATCAACTGATCCTCGGGACGCTCCACGCGACGATCTTCTTCAATCGCAGCGACAACGGCCACAATCCCGCACGGTAAGAGGCGCATTCATCGTACCCTTCTGTGGCCTGACGCCTGCCCCACGCATGGCGGACGGTTGCCCACTGTCTCCCTGCGCCCGACTTGCGTCTGCACAACAGGCATGGTACAGTGCAACATACGAAAGCTGTCTTACGTCCTCATGACAGTAAGACATAGCACGACCGGCACTTGAGGGGCTGGCATGGCGGACAAAATCCTTCTCATCGACGACGACCCGACGACGCTCCGGCTTCTGGCAATGAATCTGGAGATGCGCGGGTATGAGATCCACAAGGCGCTGCGGGCCGAAGAAGGCTTGCGAGTCGCCTACCGGACGCATCCTGATCTGATCGTGCTCGACATCATGATGCCAGACATTGACGGATGGGAAGTGCTACGGCGCCTGCGCGAGCTTTCGGACGTCCCGGTGATCTTCCTGACCGGTGTCGAGGGACCGAAAAACTCTGCGAAGGGGCTGAACCTCGGCGCAGACGATTACGTCTTCAAGCCATTCGATTTCGACGACCTCGAAGCGCGGATCAAGGCGCGCCTGCGCCGCGTCCCGAAGGAAACGGTCGCCGAGGAGCTGGTGTTCGACGGCGGGAACTTCCGCATCAACTTCATCAGCCGCGAGGTGCGCGTCCGTGGGGAGCTTGTCCACCTGACGCCCAAGGAATTCAGCCTGCTGAGCGTGCTGGCGCGAAACGCCGGGCGTGTCATCCCGCGTCAGGATCTCGTCACCGAGGCGTGGGGTCCCGAATATGCGGACATGCTGGAAAGCCTGAAGCTGTACGTGCACTATCTGCGTCAGAAGATCGAGCAGAATCCGCAACGCCCGAAGTACATCCTCACGTCGCGCGGCGTCGGCTACCGGTTCGCGAACGTATAGCACAACAGCCAAGAACAGCTAAAAGCAGCGAGGAGGTGGCCTCGCTGCTTTTTTGTTGCTGCGCTATCGCCACTTGATAGCTGCTCCATTGCTACTCGATCGTTGCCTTGTCGCTGCTCTTTGCTGCTTGTAGCTGCCCCTGAAAATAATCGCAATGTGGCGCCAGCGGGCAGATCTCGCAGCGCGGGCGGCGCGCATGACAGATCTCGCGCCCGTGCCGGATCAGGTTCAGGTGAGCGGGATAGTACTCATCCGGCGGGACGATCGCTTCCAGCTCGACGTGCGCGCGCTCGGCGGTGGTCTTCGGATCAATCAGCCCCAGCCGCCGGGTAACGCGGTGGACGTGCGTATCGACCGGGAACGCAGGCCGGTTGAACGCGAACAGCAGAATGATGGCCGCCGTCTTCGGGCCGATGCCGTGAATCCCCGTCAGCCACGCCTTCGCCTCTTCCAGCGGCAGATCGTTGAGGAAGTCGAGCGAAATCTCCCCCTGCTGCTCGGTCACATAGCGCAGCGCCGCCTGGATGCGTGGCCCTTTCTGGTTGGCAAGCCCAGCCGGGCGGATCGCGTCGATCACCTCGTCTACCGGCGCGTCGCGCACCGCTTCCCAGGTCGGAAAGCGCTCGCGCAGCGCCTCGAACCCGCGATCGCGGTTGATGTCGGACGTGTTCTGGCTCAGGATGGTGCACACCAGCTCGTCAACCGGCGCGAGGTGCTGGCGCCATTCAGGGTAGCCGTAGAGGTCTTCGAGCAGCCGGGCGATGATCTGGTACTTGGCGCGACGTTCGGACAGAGTCTCCGCGGGAAGCGGCGGCTGGATGGCAGACATTATTCCCTTTCCAAGATATCAGCAGTTAGCGGTTAGCAATTAGCGATTAGCAGTAGAACGGAACATTCGCTCGGATTTGGACGGATACGATCAGACAATCAGCTCGTCGTATAGCAGGTCGAGAGTCAGCTCAGGGTGAACGGACTCCCGCGTGCGCAGCGTGAGCGCCGCCGCCGCGATCCCGAGACGCAGCGCCTCGTCGGTGGGCATTTCGTTCAGCAGCCCGAAGATCACCGCCGCAGTCAGCGCATCCCCTACTCCCGCACGGGCGACCACCGGCGTGTGCATCGCCGGGATGTGCCCCGATCCGCTGCCGTCCGAATACGCCAGGCCCATTTCGCCCAGCGTCACGATCGCCACCTTGACGCCCAGGCTCACCAGCCGCTGCGCCGTCTCGATCGCTTCTTCGCTGGTCGCAGGAGCGTGAGGCTCACCGCACAGAATCGCGGCTTCCTGCGCGTCCGGCGCGACCATCTGCAACTCCGGCAGATACGGGATCAGCTTTTGCGCCAGCAACTGCGACGTCGGGTCGGCGCACACCGGCACCGCATAGCGCCGCGCCATGCGGAAGACCACCGCAAGCGCGCGTGGCGACAGGTTGGCGTCGACTACTATCATCGCCGCGTCCGCCAGCAAGCGGCGGTGCGAATGCAGGTAGGTGGGCGAGATCGCGCTGACGATGTCGTACTCGCTGACCGAGTAGACGAGATTGCCGTGCGGGTCGAGCAGCGCGACGTAGCTCCCAGTGTGCACGTCTGGCAGGCGCAGCACGCGCGAAACGTCTACCCCGGCAGCAGCGGTGTGTTGAATCAGGTGGTCGCCATCGTAGTCTTGCCCCACAGCCGACAGCAACACGGTCGGCACTTCAAGCCGTGCGAGGTTCTCCGCCACGTTCCGTGCAACGCCGCCCAGGCTGCTGACCACAACACCGGTCACTGAGGTGCCCGTGCGGAGCGGTTCGGCTGCCCGGCCTTTGATATCCATGCCGGTCGCCCCGATCACCACGACAGGGCCATCTGGATTCATGTACGCGCTCCTGCTTTGCTCGTTTGCCGGTGGGGGTTGTTCGCCTTGTCTTGATTGTGCCCCAAGCGACGGGCCCCGTCAACGCGATAAGGGGAACTTTCGTCCGAACCGCAAAGACCTATATAATGGAACTTAACAATGTAAGGATGAGATGACTTCACGATGCCGAACCGCCAGCACCACCTCTCGGGCGGGCATGCGGGGGAAGCTAATGGATTATCGCGACGACGAGCCAAACCTTGAAGAATTAATGCAGCTTGGGATTCAAAGCGCGCGCAACGGCAACACCGAGAACGCGCGGGTTATCTTCCAGCAGGTGCTGGACGCCGACGCCCAGAACGAGCGCGCCTGGCTGTGGATGGCCGCCGTAGCCGAGACACCTGCCGACCGTGTGCGGTACCTCAACACAGTGCTGCGCATCAATCCAAACAATCCGACCGCACAGCGCGAGCTCAAGCAGCTTCAGGAAAAACAGGAGTCGAGCGTCGGGCAGGCATTCCGCTATGGCATGATCATCCTGGCGCTGATCGTGGTGCTGATCGTGCTGGCGATCGCGGTGCTGGTGCTCGCCTAAGCAGTCCAATCACGCTCATCCCTGGCGCCGCGAACCAGCCCTCGCCCCAGGTACTTTTGCCCTCTGGCCCCGTTCGCCAACCCGTTATAACATACGTGGGCGTAAGGGCCCGCCTGGGCGCCGCGCCGGGCGGCGTCGCGGGAATTCCGCCTGTCAGGAACAAGCGCTGTGTCTGAAGACGATCTCGAAGCTCTGCTGCGAACCGGCATCGAGGCCGCGCAAAGTGGCCGCCCCGGTGTGGCGCGCGGCATTTTCGACCGCATCATCGCGCGCGATCCCAACCACGAAATCGCCTGGCTGTGGAAAGCGAACGTCGCCGAAACGCTGGACGAGCGGCGAGCTTGTCTGCGTCGGGTGCTTGTGATCAATCCGGAGAATCAGCAGGCGGGGCAGGCGCTTGAGGAATTGCGGCGACGCCAGACGCCCGCGCCCGTCGCGCGCAAACCTGCACCACGTCCTGCTCTGGACGATCGCGCCGCGTTGCTGAACAGCGTCAAGCCGCCGCGCCGTCGCCGCCGGATCGTCCCGTTTGCGTTGATGGCGGTCGCGCTGGCGATGATGGCGTCAGGAGCAGCCCTGATCGTCAGCGCGCGGCGTGAGGCGCCACGCAGACCGGATGCGACCGCCACCATCCCGCCGGACGCCGCGCGGACCGCAACGTTCCAGGCACTGAGCGTCCCGCTCGCGACAGCAACCGCCACGCCGGGCGAGCGCATCCGCACGCTGCCGCCGCGCCGCGAGGAGCTTCCGCCCACCTGGACGCCCACCGCCACGTGGACTCCATCGCCGGAAGGCACGCCGCTGCCCGGCGACGTGGCAGCGCCCAGTGAAAGTGACTAGCACGCGCATAGATACGATTGAGCACAATTCTTAGGGAGCGCACGAACCTATGACCGGTCCCGAGCCAGGCCCAAGCACGGAAGAACTGCTGCAAAAAGGTATCCAGGCAGCACGCGCCCGCGACTTTTCGACCGCTCGCCCATTATTTGAGCAGGTAGTCGCGCGCGACGAGCGTAACGAAGTTGCCTGGTTCTGGTTGGCGGCAGTCGCACAGTCCCCTGAGGAAAAGCGCGCTCACCTCGCCAAAGTGATCGAGATCAACCCGCTCAACGACCGCGCCAAGCGCCTGCTAGACCAGCTCGAAAGCCGGGTATCCGCTCCCGCTGAACCGGCGCAGCCTGCCGGAACCACTCCCGAAGCGGCAACGCCATCCGAGCCGCGCACGCTGAACGTCGCGCTGATCGTCGGCGTGCTGGCCGTGATCGGGCTGGTGATTGTGGTCGCGCTGCTGCTCAACCGGCGCGGCGACGACCCGCAGGATACCGCCGAGCTGACGCCCGACCAGAGCAGCGTCCAAGTGCAACCGACCGAGCCCGCGCCTGTGGCTGGCGAAGCGGACGCGCCTGCGGACACCGCGCCCACCCCAACGTCGTCTATTCCGACGCGCACGCCGGTTCCCACGTGGACGCCTGCGCCCAGCGCGACGCCACTCTCCAGAGGTCCTGCAACACCGCTCGCTCCCCCGCCGACCGGGTTGGGCGGGCAGATCGTGATACGCTCCGGCCTGGTGCTGGGCGACGAACGCCTGCAACCGATCGTCATGCTGTCGCCAGACGGCAGCGGGGCGCGCACTGTCTCCGAGAATGGGGAGCGCGGCACCTCTCCGGCCCTCTCGCCGGGCGGAAACTATC
The DNA here is from genome assembly GCA_966250245.1 of uncultured Anaerolineae bacterium. Lineage (GTDB taxonomy): Bacteria > Chloroflexota > Anaerolineae > Aggregatilineales > Aggregatilineaceae > DYGX01. The sequence continues at coordinate 104 of CBINGT010000212.1, read as the reverse complement.
TGGCGTACGTCGAAGTGACCAGCACGCGCGAGGAAATCATCAAGGTGATCCCGCTGACCCGGCCGGGCGCCGCCTGGTTCTGGGGCGGCACGCCGCGCCTCGAT
>CBINGT010000211.1:0-6553 GCA_966250245.1 uncultured Anaerolineae bacterium | reverse complement strand
ACTGCGCAAATGCAGTTCGCCGTGACAGTCGTCGCCCCGAACCAGAATCCGACGATTGCCTCGATCGAGGACCGCCGCCTGACCGCCGGTGAAACGACCGAGGTCGGTGTGAGCGCGTCCGATCCGGATGGCGACCGACTGACGGTTGTGGCTCGGTCCAGCGATGAAAATGTCGTTGTCGCCGGGATCAACGAGGCGGGCACGCTCGTCCTGCGCGCGGTCAACCCCGGCCAGGCAACGGTCAGCGTCACAGCGGAGGATGGGCGCGGTGGCACTGCGCAGACGCAGTTCGCCGTAACAGTCGTCGCCCCGAATCAGAATCCGACGATCGCGCCCATCGAGGACCGCCGCCTGACCGCCGGTGAAACGGTCGAGGTCGGCGTGAGCGCGTCCGATCCAGACGGCGACCAGCTTTCCATCGTTGCACGTTCGAGCGATGAGAATATCGTCGTCGCCGGGATCAATGAAGCCGGGACGCTCGTGCTACGTGCGGTCAACCCCGGCCAGGCGACCGTGACAGTCACAGCAGACGATGGGCGCGGCGGGACCGCGCAAACGCAGTTCGCCGTGACAGTCGTCGCGCCAAATCAAAACCCGACGATCGCCCCGATCGAAGATCGCCGCCTGACTGTCGGTGAAACGGCCGAGATCGGCGTGAGTGCGTCGGATCCGGATGGCGATCCGCTCAACATCGTCGCGGCATCCGCCGATCCGAACATCGTCGCCGTGAACGTCGCGCCGCCCAATGTGCTCCAGCTAACGGCGCAGGCGCCCGGCAACACCAGCATCACAGTCGACGTGGTGGATGGGCGCGGCGGCATGGCGCGCATGACCTTCGGCGTAACAGTCATCGCGCCGAACCAGAACCCAACCATCGCCCCGATCGAAAATCGGCAGATGACCGCAGGCGAAACGGCCGAGATCGGCGTAAGCACGTCCGATCCGGATGGCGATGCGTTGAGCATCGTCGCACGGTCAAGTGATGAGAATGTGGTCGTCGCCGGGATCAACGAGGCCGGGACGCTCGTCCTGCGTGCGGTGAACCCCGGCCAGGCGACGGTGACCGTCACCGCGGACGATGGGCGCGGTGGAACCGCGCAGATGCAGTTCGCCGTGACGGTTGTCGCAGCGAACCAGAATCCGACCATCGCGCCGATCGAAGGTCGGCAGATGACCGCAGGCGAGACAGCCGAGATCGGCGTGAGTGCGTCCGATCCGGACGGCGATCCGCTTAGCATCGTCGCACGGTCGAGCGATGAGAACGTGGTCGTCGCGGGCATCAACGAGGCGGGCGTGCTCGTCCTGCGCGCGGTTAACCCCGGCCAGGCGACCGTGACCGTGGCCGCCGACGACGGGCGCGGTGGCGCGGCGCAAACCCAGTTCGCCGTGACCGTGGCCGCGGCTAACCAGAACCCCACCGTCGAGCAGATCGGCGATCAGACGCTCGAAGTCGGCCAGACGCTTGAGCTCGGCGTCAATGCATCCGACCCGGACGGCGATCCGCTCAACATGGTCGCATCGTCCGCCGACTCGAACATCGTCGCCGTGAACGTTGCGCCGCCCAACGTGCTCCAGCTAACGGCGCAGGCGCCCGGCAGCACCAGCGTGACGGTCGATGTGATGGACGGGCGTGGCGGCATGGCGCGGATAACCTTCGCCGTGTCGGTCGCCCAACCCGCGCCCCCGCCGACCGAGCCGCCTACGGAGCCGCCAGCCGGGCCACCGGCTGAAGGCGTGAACCTGCGTGAGCTTCCGGTCCTTGCGCGGATCGCTGACGACCTGCGCGACAACATGCGTGCGATCCTGCGCGCCGGACTGGAGATGTCTCCGCCGGTGAATCCACAGGTGTTCAGCATCGTCGGCTCGACGCCGCCCGCCGCCTTCCTGGGCGACTTCGCGGACGGCGAGGCCACGATCGAGGGCGTGGACGATCCGGGCGATCTGCGTGACGTGATCGAGTTCTACGCGGCGGGCACGGTGCCGGTCGGCGGAAATGCCTTCCAGTCCGGCGGCGCGCTGGCGACCGGCGCGGACTGGCGCGCGGCGCACCTGCTCGACCCGGCGCAGCGCAACCCGAACGCCTGCCAGGAGAACGAAACTCCGCTGGCGTGCGAGCTGCGCGTCAACCGTCCGGCGGTCGTGATCGTGGATATCGGGCGGACGGACCTGCTGGCGGGCACGCCGATCGACCAGTTCACGACGCAGCTTACTCAGATCGTGGACACAATCATCCGGTCCGGCGCGATGCCGGTGCTGATGACCATCCCCGGCAACCCGGACGCGGTGCCGAATCTGAACGCTTACAACACCGTGATCGCAGAACTGGCAGCCGATGAAGATCTGCCGCTGCTGAACCTGTGGCGCGCCATCATCGAGGATGTGCCGAACGCGATCAATCCGGACCTGACGCTTACGACGTCGGGCCGGGGCGACCAGCTTATCCCGGCCGAACTGAGCACGTACGGCGTGCCGGTGCGGAACGAAGCGGTCCTGCGGCAGCTTTACCGCCTGCTGGACCAAACGCAGATCCTCGACGACTGACGCGGCGAGCGGAGCCATCCGGCTCTGCCCGCAGAGGGAAATGCACCAGGGCGCGGCTTCCTGTGTGGGAAACCGCGCCCTGCTTCGTTGTGCGTAGCGATCTGCTGGCGGCTAGCCGAGGCCGAGCATGGTTTGCAGCTTGAGCGCGAGCGCCATCTCGCCCTTGACCTTGACCTTGCCCTGCATGAACGCCATCATCGGGTTGAGGTCGCCGTTGAACAGCGCCAGAAAATCTTCGTCCGACGCGGTCATGATCATGTCCGGGCTGGGATGCTCGCCGCGGGCGACTTCGATCTGCTTGTTCTCGATCCGCGCCCAGTATTGGCCGCCGCGCTCGCCCGTGACGTTGAACTGGTAGACCGCGTTGACCCCTTCCGCCTTCTCCGGGTTAAAACCCGTTTGGACATTCTCGAAAATCTCTTCGAGTGAGCTGGCTCGTGGCATTCAGGCTCCTCCTGCCTATGATGTCCGTGACCGCTGATTACTATAGCAGCACATCGCGGCAAATCCCACCCTGCGATCGCTTCTCGTCGCGCGGCCAACGCTCGCCCTACCCCCGGCTGCGCAGTATTGCTCGTGCTGCGGCCGTCCGCTACAATGGGTCCGAGAGGAGAGCCGCTCGTGTACCAATCGCCCAGTCGAATCGAAACCCTGACGCTAACCAGCGACGCCCTGTCCGATAATCCGCTCGGCGACCCGCACGTGCGGACCATTGCGGTCTACCTGCCGCCCGGTCACGACGACCTGCCGCCGCGCGCCTATCCCTCGATCTACCTGCTGAGCAGCCACGGCAGCACCGGCCCCAGCCTGCTGAACTGGCGCCCGTGGGAGATGACGATCCACGAGCAGATCGACGCGCTGATCGAGTCGGGCGCGATGCCGCCTGCGATCGTCGTGCTGCCGGATATGTGGACGCGCTTCGGCAGCTCGCAATATGTCAACTCGGACGGCATGGGGCGCTACGAGGATTTCCTGATCAACGAGGTGGTCCCGCTGGTGGATCGCAGCTTCCGCACACTGGCGGATCGCGATCATCGCGGCGTGATGGGGCGCAGCAGCGGCGGATTCGGCGCGATTACGCAGGCGATGAACCACCCGGAGACGTTCGGCGCGTTCGCCTGCCACAGCGGCGACCTCTACTGGGAATACACCTGCCTGCCGGGAATCAGCCGGATGCACCAGCATCTCGCGCGGTTCGGCGGGCTGGATGCGTTCATCCGCGACATCCCGACCCTTCGCCCCAAGAACAGCGCGTTCTGGGACCTGATTATGACGGTCTGCTGGTCGGCGGCGTTCGGCGGCAACCCCGAGGCGCCACACGGCTTCGACCTGCCGATTGACCCGGAAACCGGCGCGCTGAACGAAGCCGTCTGGGCGCGCTGGCTGGCGCATGACCCGATCCGCCGCCTGGACGATCCGGCCGTGGTCGAGGCGATGCGGTCGATGCGGCTGGCGTTCGTAGACGTCGGGCAATATGACGAGTACCAGCTTCAGGTCGGCGCGCGCGTGCTGCACCGCCGCCTCGAGGCGCTCGGCATCCCGCACGTCTACGAAGAATACCCCGACGGACATCGCGGCACGCACTACCGCTACGATGTGTCGCTGCCGCGACTGGCTGAGGCGCTGCAATGAACGAGGGACCGTCGCGGCGCATGCGCTGGGCGGCTCCGCTGCTGGTCGTCGTGCTGCTGGCAATTGCCGCGCTGGCCTGCACGCGCGAGAGTGGCGAGGTCATCACCATCACCGCGACCCCGCTGATCGACGAGATGACCGGGCAGGTTATCATCCCGCCATCCATAACGCCCACCGGCCCGACGAAAACGCCGATCCAACCGACGCCCAACCCCGCGCGCACCGATACGCTCGGCAGCGCGCTCTACACCGTCCAGGCGGGCGACACGCTCGGCACGATCGCGCTGCGCTACGGCGTGACGGTCGAGGAGTTGCTCGCGCTCAACCCGCAACTGGCGAACCCCGATGCGCTCGAAGTCGGCCAGACGATCAACACGCCGGGGGGCGGCCTGCCAGTCGGACCGGACATGAAGCTCATTCCGGATAGCGAGCTGGTCTATGGCCCGACGGCGGCTGATTTCAGCATTACCAGCGTCGTGAAGTATTCTCCCGGCTTCCTGCGCGCATATTCCGAGGAAGTCGACGGTGAGGTGATGACCGGTGTGGAGATCATCCACTTCGTCGCGAAAAGCTACAGCGTTAACCCGCGCCTGCTGCTGGCGCTGCTCGAATATCGCGGCGAGTGGCTGACCAACCCCTTCCCGCCGCAGGCCAAGATCGATTACCCGATGGGCATCCAGCGCCCGAACCGCGAAGGGCTGATGCGCCAGATGCTCGACGCGGCCGATGCACTCAACGCGGGCTATTATGGCTGGAAATATCGCGGCGACACAGTGCTGAGCTTCGACGACGGCGTGCGGATTCTGTTCGCCCCCACGCTCAACCCCGGAACAGTGGCCGTGCAAAAGATGCTCAGCGTGGCGACGTCCTCGACCCAATGGCAGCGCGACGTCGCGCCGACCGGCTTCTTCGACACATATCTGTCGATGTTCGGGGATCCGTTCGTCAACGCCTACGAGCCGATCACCCCGCCCAACCTCACGCAGCCGGAGCTAACGCTCCCGTTCGCGCGTGGCGAGGAATGGGTATACACCGGTGGGCCGCACGGCGCGTACAATAGCGGTTCCGCCTGGGGCGCGGTGGACTTTGCGCCGCCCCGGCCATCCGACGAGTTGATCGCGCTGCAAGGGGCGTGCTACGTCTCGCCCTACTGGGTGACGGCCGTCGCGCCGGGGGTGATCGCGCGCAGCGGGGACGGTTATGTGATCCTTGACCTGGACGGCGACGGCGACGAGACGACCGGCTGGACGATCGTCTACCTGCACATCGACAACCATGAGGTCATCGCGCCCGGCACGCGAGTCAAGACGGGCGACCGGCTGGGGCATCCCTCGTGCGAGGGCGGGTTCAGCAACGGCACGCACCTGCACATCTCGCGGCGTTACAACGGCGAGTGGATCCCGGTCGAGTGCGAGGATTGCATGCCCGGCGCGGTCGTACCGCCCTTCACGCTCGGTGAGTGGACGTTGCACGGCTATCCGCGCCAGGAATATCAGGGCTACATGACGCACGCCGGCGGCGAGGGCACGCGCCAGGCCGACCAGATGCGTGAATTTCAAGACAACAAGGTGATGTGGTGAAAAGAGTTCGACCGTTCTTCCGGCATGTGACCGGCCTCGACCGTCGCGCGACGGCGCTGGCGCTCAGCGGGGCGCTGCTGATCGGGGCGACTGCACTCGCGCTGCGGGGCGCGGCGCATCCCACTGACCACGTGCAAGCGGCGCAGGTGGAGACGCCCACGCCGGTCCAGCTTCAGTTTCCCGAAGCGACGCCGACCGAGATGGAACAGCTTTCGCCGACGCCGACCCGCACGGCGACGGTCGTCGCGAATAACTTTGTCGAGGCGCTCAGCGACGAAACGAACGTGCGCGCCGGGCCGGATATCGAAGCGGAGCGTGTCGGTCTGATCTACCCCGGCACGCAGTATCGCGTGATCGCGCGGCGCTTCGACTGGTTCCAGATCGAGTTTCCACAGTCGCCGACCGGCAGCGCGTGGGTGTTCAGCGGCGTGGTTAATCTGACCGGCAACGCGGCGGACATCCCGGAAATTGAGCTGGACCAGATCCCGACGATCGACCCGGGCTTCCTCGCCGCGCAGGCGACCGCCGAGTTCGTCCGCGAGACGCCGGGCGGGCTGGCGACGCTCACCGCCGCGGTCGAGATCACGCCGACCGGGGTTTTCACGACCTCGCCGGAAGAAGGCGCGACGCTCGACCCCAGCGCGATCCCGCCGACCTTCACCGAGCCGCCGTACACCAACACGCCGATCGTGATCCCGCGCGGCGCCCCCACCAACGCCGGGACGCCGGGTGGCCTGCCGCCAATCGTGCCGATCCTGGCGCTGGCCGCGCTCGGGCTGATGGGCCTGCTGGTGTCGCTG
>CBINGT010000210.1:0-6564 GCA_966250245.1 uncultured Anaerolineae bacterium | reverse complement strand
CCCGCGCTGATGCGTGTGGGTCAGCATGGCATAAAAAGGGACCTCGCCTGCTGGCGGGGTCCCGTTCGTTTCCCCAGGTGATACGGCTGGCGCTAGGGTTCTTCAAGCCGCACGCTAAACACACCCGGACCGGTCGGCTTGTCGGGGAATGGGCTTCCCCCGGCGGGCTCCAGCGACGCGCCGAAGCGCAAATACCGATCAATCGGCGCTGCCAGCGGAACTTCAATGTAGGTCGCGTCGTCCTCACTCTGGCGGAACAGCCCGCCGTCGATGCGCTGCCCATCCGCGTCCACCAGCCACAGTTGGAACACCTCGTCGGGCGAGAGCGGCGGCAGATCTTCGAGGCGAATTACGGCGCGATCCCCTTCAGGCGACACGACCAGCGCGCCGGAAACGTCCGGATCAAGCTCGGTCGGCATCACATCGTACCACAGCGCGCCGTCCTGCTCCGCCAGTTCCGTATAGAGCGAGGCGCCGTTGCCCATGCCCGGCGTAACCGGCGGCGGTTCGTCCTCTTCGCGTAACAGCAGCACCGCAATGATCCCGGCGCCCAGGATCACCACCAGCGCGGCGGCCGCCATCAGCCACCAGCGCGGCTCGCGGCGAGGCTGCTCCAGGGGTGTGGGCGGCGGCGTCACCGCGCGGCGAGCAGCCAGACGGGCCTGGAGATCCGCCCGCAAGTGCTCCGGCGCCTCACGCAGCGGCGCGAGCGCCACCAGAGACGCCGCGCCCGCTTCATACTCGGCCAGCAGCGCGCGAACGTCTGGATCGGAAGCAAGCGCCTCTTCAACCAGACGGCGCTCGTCCTCATCCAACGCGCCAAGCGCATACGCCGGAAGCAGCTCGATCACATCATCGTGCGCCATACAGACTACTGTGAACTCCTACACGCGTCGCCTCAGTGAGATGCCCGTGACATCTTTCACAGAGATTTGACTATCTTCTACGTTCGATCGGTGCGATTCGGATTGCCCGGTGATTCAGCCATCCACGCCGCGCGGAGCCGTTCCATCCCGCTCCGGATGCGCGTTTTGACCGTGCCGAGCGGCAAATCCAAATATTCCGCGATCTGACTCTGCGTCATGCCGTAAAAATACGCCAGCTCGATCGGCTGGCGCTGCTCGGCGGGAAGCTCGTACAGCACCGCGACGAGCGTCGGACGCAGGTCGCTGTGCTCGCCCGCCAGCACGTGCTCCCATCGCTCGCGATCCCCGTCGATCAGCATCGTCTGGCCCATAGGATCGCGGTTCTGGCGGCGGAACAGATCGATCGCCAGGCGGCGGGTGATTGTCAGCAACCACGGCACAAACGCGCCCTTGGCGCTGTCGTAGGTGTGCGCCTTGTCCCAAAGGCGCATGAATGTGTCCTGGGTGACTTCCTCGGCCGCCATCCGATCGTTCAATACGCGATAGGCGACGGAATAGACCAGCGAGGCATATCGCTCATGCAGAGTTAAAAGCGCGGCCTCATCCCCATCTTCTATCTGATTCAGAAGCTGAGCGTCCGTCAGGGTCATGATAGGCAGCCATTGGCGTAAGCCTGCGATCGCACGGCGGCGACATCCCACCCATATCGCCCCGGCTGCTCATACTATAGCACAACCACGGCCTGACGGTATGGGATCCGGCCTCGCGCAGGTTGCACAACTCGCTGCGACCGCAAGCCGCCGCTCGCCTGAGCATACTGCCCAATCTGCGCCAGCCGTTTTTTTGGCATTATGCCTAACCCATGCGGACGCATGCAAACCGCCACACCGCCGCCCGACCGGCTTTGTGTCGATTACCTAATTTAACAAGTTTTTATTCTCATTTACTCTTTACGGAACAAGCCGTCCCACCGGCTTACCTCCCGGTTGACTACGATTCGATTTTTCGATTTTGTCCTGCGCAAGCCCTTTTTCGAGTGGCTCGCGCTGTTGCACCATACCCAAGGGAGCATCGCATGACCGGCACACAGATTCGCACAGACACATCTCCGCAGCAGCCGTACGGTCTCGAACACGACGCCTGCGCGCTGATTTTAAGCGTGCGAAAGCGCGGCGAGAGCACCTACGGGACGTTGAAGCGCGCCCTCGGCGCGCTGGCGAACATGGGACACCGGACCGGTTTCGTGGATGGCGAGGGGGACGGCGCGGGCGTGCAGACAGACATCCCGCGCGAGCTATGGGCCCGCCGCCTCAGCCGCATGGGGTTGCGCGCGTCGCTTGCGACTGATCCCGGCTTTTGGGTAGGGCATCTGTTCATCCCGCGCGCGCTGGACTTGCAAGGCGTCCGCGAGCGGCTGCATGAAGCGTTTGCCGCCAAAGGGCTGCAACTTCTGGTCGACCAGCCGGGGCGCGTCCGGCCCGAAGCGCTGGGCCCCCAGGCGAGCATCGACGCGCCGCGCTTCTGGCAGATCGCGGGCTGCGCGGACGGCGTCGATCGCGCCGAGTTGAACGCGCTGTTGTTCCACGTGCAGACCGCGTTGGAAAAGTCGCTGCAAATCCACTTCGCCTCGCTCAGCGCGACAACCGTCGTCTATAAGGCGCGCGGCTCGGTCGAGATGCTGATGCGCTATTACCCCGATTTGCAGGATCGCAGCTATCACACCGCGATGGCGCTGTGCCACGCGCGCTACTCGACCAACACCGTCTCCAGCTTCGAGCGCGTCCAGCCGTTCGCGCTGCTGGGGCACAACGGCGAGATCAACACGATCAGCCGCTTCCGCCAGGAAGTCGAGCAGCTTGGCATCGCGCTTGCACCAGGCAATTCGGACTCGCAGGACGTCGATCGGGCGCTGCATGCGCTGTGGGTAGACTTCGGTCTGGACCCGATCGAAGCGATCGAAATGCTTTTTCCGCCCGTCCCGCACGAGCTGGAAGCCATGCCGCCCGCCCTGCGCGAGACGTACATCCACCTGCGGCACACGTTCGGGCCATACACGCAAGGCCCCGCCGCGATCATTGCGCGCGCTGGAGACACCGCGATCGGCAGCGTGGATGCGCTCGGCCTGCGCCCGCTGTGGTTTATCGAAACAGAAAAGGAATATGTGCTGAGCTCAGAGCGCGGCGCGATCAGCCTGGAAACGATGGTCCGGGACGCGCGCCCGCTGGCGCCCGGCGAAAAGATCGCGCTGTCGGTTAAGCGCGGCCAGGGCGTCGAGATTTTGGAACACCCCGCAATCCGCCGCTATGTCGCCGCGCAGGTCGCGCAGCGCACGCAGCCGCAAGTTTTCCGCACAGGCTGGCAGTCGTGGGAGCCACTCACTCCGTCCGGTCACGGCCCCGAACGGGCACCCGACGGAAACGGGAACGGCGCCCCCACGCAAACGCGCACCCTTCGCGCGGTCGAGCATGCGCTGCTCAAGGTGGCGGAGCTTCCCCAGCCGATCGCCCTGCCCTGGCGTGAGCCGGAACGAGTGACCACAATTGACACGATCGCGCTCGCCGCGACGGGCTGGAACCGCGAGCACCTGCAGGAAATCGAGTCGCTTGCGTCAGAAGGCAAAGACCTCGTTGGCTCGCTCGGGCACGATGGCCCACTGGCCGTGCTCAGCCGCCAGCGCGTGAACCTCGCCGATTTCTACAAGGAAACAGTGGCCGTCGTCACCAACCCGGCCATCGACCGCGAGCGCGAAACGGAAGCCTTCGCCACCAAGACGCTGATCGGCGTGCGCCCCGCACTCAATCGCGTGCCCGATCCGGACGACCTGCTCGTCGTCCTCGAAACGCCACTGCTGGCGGGCGGACATCCGGACCTGGGCGACGAGTCGCTGGCGCATGAGGTCGCCGCCGCGCTCGGCACGCTGACGGTTGACGAGTTGCTGGCGCAGTTTGCGCCGCGCGTCGGCTGGCTGGCGTTGTGCGTCCGCGAGGGCGAGAACGTGTCCCAGGCGCTCGACCGGCTGGTGGACGAGGCGATCGGCGCGGTGCGCGACGGCGTGCAATGCCTGGTGCTGGACGACACCGAACTGTTCGAGCAGCGCGCCGGGTGGCTCGACCCGCATCTGGCGACTGGCGTGATCGACCGGGCGCTGCGCGAAGCCGAAAGCGACGAGAATCTCCGCCGTCGCACCGGGATCGTTGTGCGCAGCGCCAGCGTCCGCACGCTGCACGACATCGCGCTGCTGTGCGGCTTCGGCGCGGACGCGATCAACCCGTACGCGATGCTGCTGGCGTCGATCGGCGCGCACAAGCCGCAGACCATGATCCGCGACGAGCAGTTGCTGGTCGAGCGGCAGCGCAGCTTGCTCGAGACGCTGACGCACGGGCTGGAAAAGGTGATCTCGACCATCGGCTGCCACGAACTGCGCGGCTATGGGCGCGTGTTCAGCGCGATCGGTCTGGCGCCGAGCCTTGCCGACGCCCTGGACACGCCAAACTACTTTGGCAGCGAGCAGGTCGGCCTCACGTGGGAGCGGCTCGACCGCGAGGCGCGCGATCGCCAGGCGGAGCTGCGCGGCGAGGTCAAGGCGCAGCTTGCGCGCGTCGACCGCTTCTATCCGAAGTTCTGGAAGAAGGCCGAGGCCGTTGCGCACGGCGAGCTTTCGCTGGACGAGTTCATCGAGATCTACCGCAACCTGACGGAAGAGGTGCCGGTCGCGCTGCGGCATGCGGTGGGGTTCGCGCCGGTCAAAAGCAAGATCGATCCGGAGTCGGTCGATCTGAGCATTGGGCACCACGATCTGCCGGTGCTGATCAGCGCGATGTCCTTCGGCTCCCAGGGCGAGCTGGCTTACCGCGCCTATGCCGAAGCCGCGCGCCAGTTGAACATTCTGTGTATCAACGGCGAGGGCGGCGAGCTTCCCGACATGATGGATGGCCGCTACACGCTCAACCGGGGCCAGCAGGTCGCGTCGGGGCGCTTCGGCGTCAACGCGCAGTTCCTTAACTCCGCCTGTGTGATCGAGATCAAGATCGGCCAGGGCGCGAAGCCCGGCGAAGGCGGCATGCTCCCCGGCTATAAGGTGACCCCCCAGGTCGCCGAAGCCCGCCGCACAACCCCGTTTGTCGCGTTGATCTCCCCCTCAAACAACCACGACATTTACTCAATTGAAGACCTGGCGCAGTTGATCGAAGAGTTGAAGACGGTCAATCCGCGCGCCCGCGTCTCGGTGAAGGTTCCGGTCGTGCCGGGGATCGGGATTATCGCGGTCGGCGTGGCGAAAGCTGGCGCAGACATCATCAACCTGACCGGCTACGACGGGGCGACCGGCGCAGCCCGCAAGCACGCGCTGCAATACGTCGGCCTGCCATCTGAAATCGGCGTGATTCAGGCGCATCGCGCGCTGATCGACGCCGGGCTGCGCCACCGCGTCGAACTATGGTGCGACGGCGGCATGAAGACCGGCTCCGATGCCGTGAAGATGATCCTGCTCGGCGCGAACCGGGTCGGCTTTGCGACGATGGCGATGGTCGCCATGGGCTGTACGATCTGTCGCAAGTGCAACGAAGGCACCTGTCACGTCGGCATCACCACACACATCAAAACGATCGAGGAAGCCGAAGCGCACGGGATCAAGAGCTTCGAGCCGCGCGATCCGAGCCGCGCCGTCGAGGCGATCGTCCGCGTGTTCAGCGCGCTCGGCGAGGAAATGCGCCGCATCACCGCGCAGCTTGGCGCGACCCGCCTGCAAGACCTCGTCGGCCGGGCCGATCTGCTCGAGCAGGTACAGTGTCAGGACCTGGTCGACCTCAGCGCGATGTGCACCCACTATCCGATGAAGGCGCGCCCAGAAGGCGAGCCGGGCGTCGGCCGCCGCCTGACCCGCCCGCGCAACACGCTCACCAAGCTGATCACCGATCTGGCGCTCTCCGCGCTGGACGAGTGCGAGCGTGAGGCGACGTATCAGGACGAGGCGATGGCGTACGACCGGGCGCTCGGCTCCCACCTGGCGGGCGAGCTGGTTCGCAACCCGGCGCTGTCGTCGCGCATCGACCGGATGCACCTCAACTTCGGGCCGTCGTCGCTGGCGGGCAACGGGTTCGCTGCGTGGACGATCGACAAGCTCGACATCGTGATCGAGGGTGGCGCGCAGGACGGCGCGGCGAAGGGCGCCAATGGCGGGCGCGTCGCGATCATGAAAGGGCTGAACCACAACGGTCTGCGGTTGGACGGCAGCGTCGGCAAGAGCTTCGCATACGGGGCGCAATCCGGCACGCTGATCGTTCAGGGCGACGCGGACTCGCGGGCGTGCGTCCGGCTGTCCGGCGCGGACGTGATCTTCGGCGGAGAGCTTCACCGCCCGATTGACGACAGCGAAGGCGTGCTCGGCACGTACGCCAACCTCAAGGGCTTCGCGTGCGAGTATATGACTTCGGGCCGCGTCGTGATCCTGGGCGACCCCGGTCCCTACGCCTTCGCCGGAATGACGGGCGGCGTGGTCTACCAGCAGCTCAGCCCGGAAATGGGCCTGGACGAGCGCGCGCTCCGGCGGCGGATTGGGCGTGGCGCAAAGGTCGCCATCCAGCCGCTCGACGACAGCGACATCCCGCAGTTGCAGGAATTGCTTGGGCAATACATCGCCGCGCTGGAACAGACCGATCAACTCGACACCGCCGACCAGATTCACGCGCTGGCGCGGCCC
>CBINGT010000209.1:0-6586 GCA_966250245.1 uncultured Anaerolineae bacterium | reverse complement strand
TACCCCCGCTCGACCACCTGATCGATCCACGCGCGTTCCTCGGGCAGAAACCCGGTCACGTTCTTGTTCTGCTCCGGCCGGGCGAGGTCGATCGGACAATGCGCGGTGTTCACGTCTCCGCAGAAGATGACCGATCGCCCCTCGGCGCGCAGGCGATCCACATAGTCGAGAAACGCCGCCTTGTACGCCATCTTGAACGGGACGCGCTCGTTTTGCATGCCGCCGTTCGGGAAGTACGCGCCAACCAGCACGAAATCGCCATAGTCGGCGGTGATGGTGCGCCCCTCGTCGTCGTACTCGTCGATGCCCAGGCCGATGACGACACGCTCCGGCTCCGGACGTGTGAAGATCGCCACGCCGCTGTAGCCCTTCTTCTTGGCGGATGCCCAATAGGTCCGGTAGCCGTCGGGGAACAGCAGGGCTTCGTCAAGCTGCTCGGGCGAGGCTTTCGTCTCGTTGATCACCAGGATGTCGGGCTGCTCCGCCGCCAGCCAGTCGAGAAAGCCTTTGCGCTGGGCGGCGCGGATCCCGTTGACGTTCCACATGAAGAGTCTCAGCATGGCGCGTGCCTCAAATCAGCGGTTAGCGGTTGGCAGTGAGCGGTTAGCCAAAAGCAAGGCCGGGGCGCTGCGGCTGGCTCACCGCTCATGGCTTAATTGTACGGATACGCGGCGCCGATGGCGAGAACCCTGCGATACATCCCCCGCCGCGGCGAGAGTGGTTCCTCAGCCGGACGCAGCCCCACGTTATTCAGTCAGCCATACCGGTTGCGCGGCGCTGACCGGTTCCTGCAGCACGCGGCGATCGGTCCCATCGGGGCGTACGGCCATCAACCGGTAGCGGTTGCTTGCGAAGCGTTCCAGATATGCGATCCACTTTCCATCTGGCGACCACGTCAACCCGAACGCGCCCGTGTCGCCAAACTCCGTGAGCAGGCGCAATCGGTCCGTTTCCAGGTCATAGACCGCGATGCGCGTCTGAATGTCCGGCGGCAGCGTGGACGTGGTGATGCCGATATAGCGTCCGTCCGGCGACCATGTCGGGGATCGGTCGTCGAGCGCGTTGTCGGTCAGGCGGCGCTGGTTGCTACCGTCGGCGTCCATCACCCAGATTTCACCCGTCCCATCGCCGACGGAGCGATTGGTCATATATGCGAGCTGCGTGCCATCCGGCGAATAGACGGCGCGCAGGTCGTTCAGCCCTTCGTTGGCCGTCAGCCGCCGTTGGTCAGAGCCATCCGGCGCCATCGTGTAGAGTTCCTGAAAGCCGTCACGCGAGGTGGTGAAGACGATGCGCGATCCGTCCGGCGCCCAGTTCGGCTCGAGGTCATTCGTGTAGTCAGTGAGCTGGCGCTCCTCGCCGGTCGCGAGATCGACGTGAAACAACGCAGAGAAAAAGTCGCGGCTGCGAACAAACACGACCTGCGATCCATCCGGCGCGATCGCGGGCTGGCTGTCGCGTGGTCCTGCGCTGACCGGGCGCACGCCGGAGCCGTCCAGATTGGCGACGAAGACGCGGTAAACTGGGCCGGACTGCGTTCCGACGAATGCCAGCCGTGAGCCATCCCGCGCCACTGACAGGCTGCCGATATTGGACGATACCTCATCGGGGAGATCGAACGTCATCGGCTCGGGCGTTCCGTCAGGCAGGCTCAGGCGGGTGATTGCCCCTGCCTGCTGGACCAACAACGTGCCGGATAGCGCCGCCGGGCGCGGCCAGAACCGCCACACCAGCAGCCCGATCAGCACGACAAGCGCGGCCAGCGCAATGGCCAGCGCCCGCTTGCGGCGGCGCGTCCATGTGCGGAACAAGGTCATCTCCTTAGCGTGGCGAGGAAAGCGTTCACGCGACAGCGGCGGGCGGAACGCGCTCCGCCCGTTACCGCTGCCTGGCCGTTTTTGTTTTTCGCTAATCGCTAGCTGCTAACCGCTGCCTTTTGCTGCTCCGCCTGCCACGCGACATGCTGCGTCAGGATCGCCTGCGCGTCGATGCGGGCGGCGCGCTGCGCGTTACGCTCGGCGTTGCGGCGCAAACGTTCTTCGCGGTCGAGGCACGGCGCGGACTCGATCTCGCGCACCAGTAGCGGAAGCGGCGCCTCTGCCGGGAAACGCGGCGCGGGCAGGCCCGGCGGCAGCGCAGCCGGATCGGCCAGCAGGGCGCGATCGCGCTCGATAAGCGACACCTTCACGGCGCGGGCGATTAACAGGGTGGCGTATGGCCCCGCCACGAACGCGCCATCCCGCCGGATCTCGAAGGCGGCTTCGTCCAGCGGCAGCGCGACCGCTTCCAACGCCTGACGCGCGCGGCGCGCGTTCGGGCCGGAACCGTTGCTCTCGCGTTCCAGCAGGGCGCGGATGGTCGGGTCTTGCAGCCGCTCCTGGACCGGCTCCGCCAGCGGGGTGCGGCGGACCTTCACGATCTCGTAGTGGATGGGCGGATGCTCCGGCTTGGGTGCGAGGCGGGTCGCGGGGGTGGGGGGAGCGATCTGCGCCAGCCGCAGGCCGGGTTGGTAGGCACTGCTCGGGTGCGGCCAGGGCGTGCCCGTCAGCTCTTCCCAGCGCGGACCGGCGACCCCGGCGCTCTGGTAGCGGTCGAAGGCGCGACCCTGCGGGCCGAAAATGTTGTAGCGGCTCCCTCTCCGGCGCACGTGATACCAGTCGCCACGCACCTGAAGGGAGTGGGTTGTTGTCGCAGTTTGTTTTGCCATGTGTCTTTGAGCAAAGTCCCTAACGACCGACCGTGACAGGAACTCGACGCGCTGCGATTGGGCTTGTTGGGGGCGCCCACCGTCGCCGTGAGATCAGGAGAAAGTCGGGGCGCGCTTCACGGCGAGCGCGCCGGGCTGTTGGGTGTGTGATGACCCTATTCTAGCGCACTTTCCGCCCGGTGTGAGTTAGGATACTGTTCAGGTTCTGGCGCGGCGATTGAGAGACGATTAAGGGAAGACAGCGGCTAAGAGCACCGTGAGCCGCGCGAGACGATCGGCGTGCGATACGCCGGAAAAGGTGGGATTCTTGCGGGGAAACCTCATCCTTTAACCCTTCTCCCTTTTCCAGAGTGAGGTTCCGCGTCCACGAACCCGCTCGCAAGTACACATCATGAGACGACGAAGCAAACGAGCTTTTCGCTAACTACTAGCCATTACCCCTACCCGAACGGTCGTGGCGTTCCGCTCATCGGCATGTCGTCCAGACGCTTCTTCATCCCACGCAGGCGGAAGCCCAGGAGATTAGCTAGATGAGGCTCAGCGCGCCCGCGCCGGGGAACAGAATCAGCAACACGCCGAAGATAACCGACCGTGCCGCACGCCCGCAACCCAAGCACCAGTGCCGCTCCTTCACCACTAGCGTCAGAGTCCTTGACAAAGTAATTCTATGGCGTATAATTCCGCCTCTCATAAATTCTGAAAGGGCAATCATGACTCAAGATGTCGCCCCGTCGCTGGGACCGCCGCCCGACATCCGTAAACGGATGGCGCTGGTCTTCGGCGAAGAAAACATGCAGGCAATGGAGCTGGCGCACCTTCTGCGGGTGGTCGTGCAGTTGATGCGCAACCTCTCCGCTGAAAGTGGTCGCACGACGCAGCTCAGCCCGTCCCGGCTGCGGCTGTTGGTCCACCTGCTGATCGCACGCGAGTACGGCTACGATTCCCTCGCGCCGAGCGACCTCAGCCGGCACCTCGCCGTCAGCCGCAACACGATCAGCGCGCTGCTCAACGGCCTGGAAGAGCAGGGTTATATCGTCCGCTCGCTGCACCCCGAAGATCGCCGCCAGTTCTGCGTGCAGATCACCCCGGCGGGCATGGCGCTGGTGCGCGAGGCCGCGCCGCAGCATGGCGCGCTGGTGACCAGCATGTTCGAGCCGCTGAGCGCCGAAGAACGCGACCAGCTCATGCAGATCATGGCCCGGCTGGCGGACTCTTTGGCGGAGCGCGCGGCTGCATTGGGGCTGCATAGCCCGGAATTCGACGTCAACCTGTCCCCCGGATCGCCGGAAGAAAAAGAATGAGGGTATTCGCTTGAACATTCGTGCATCGTCTCCCCATCAGGCGAGCCGCCAGAGCTTCCGCACGTTGGGGCGCGCGCTTGGCTACATCGGCCACTATCCGCGCGCCGCGATCATCGCCTATGGCACGCTGCTGATCGCCAGCCTCGCCCAGCTTGCCGTGCCGTGGCTGGTTCGCCAGATCATCGACGCCATCACGGATGGCACGCTCGCCAACGCGATCCTCGGCCTGCCGCCTGCCGTTCAGGAACAGGCTGTCACCATGCAGGGCACCACCCTCGCGGAGATCCAGCAGACCGCCGCGGGCGCTGAGGATGCGTTGATCGCTGTGTGCATCGCGATCGTCGTGTTCGCCCTGGCGCGCGGCGTGTTCGCGTTCTTGCAGGGCTACATGGCGGAATGGCTGTCGCAGAGCATCGCATTCGACTTCCGCAACGAGTTGTTCGCCAAAATCCAGCGGCTCTCGTTCAGCTACCACGACCGCAACCAGACCGGCCAGCTCATGATCCGCGCGACGGACGATGTGGAAAAGGTGCGCCTGTTTGTGGGGCAGGGGCTTCTGCTGGCGTTGCAGGCGATCGTGATCCTGGTCGGCACGCTGATCATCCTGTTCTGGACGAACGTCGATCTGACGCTCGTCTCGCTGCCGATCCTGCCGCTGGCCGTGCTGATGTTCATGGTGTTCGGCGCGGTGTCGCAGCCGATGTTCATCAAGCTGCAGGCGCGCCTGTCGGACCTGAACACCATCCTGCAAGAGAACCTCGCCGGAATCCGCGTGATCAAGGCGTTCGTGCGCGAGCCAGAAGAGACGCGCCGCTTTGAGGCCAGCGTGGACAGCCACCTGCGCCAGAACCTGCGGATCAGCACGCTCTTTTCGTTCATCTTCCCGCTGGTGTTCCTGATCGCGAACCTGGGGCAGGTGGTGGTGCTGTATGCCGCCAGCCGCCTGATTGTCGATGGGAACCTCACGCTCGGCGAGTGGCAGCAGTTCAGCCTGTATCTGGTGTATGTGTTCTTCCCGCTCGGCAACCTGGGCTTCATCATTTCGCTGATGTCCCAGGCGGCGGCCTCGGCGGAGCGCATCTTTGAGATCCTCGACGCGGAGAACGAGGTCGAGACGCGGCCCGGAGCGGTCGAGATGGGGCAGGTGCAGGGGCACGTCGTCTTCGAGAACGTGTCGTTCCGCTACTTCAAGCATGGCGAGGACGTGCTGAAGGATGTCTCGTTCGAGGCGAAGCCCGGCCAGACGATCGCGCTGCTCGGCGCGACTGGCAGCGGCAAGACGACCATTATCAACCTGCTGCCGCGCTTCTACGACGTGACCGAGGGGCGCGTGCTGATCGACGGGAAGGACGTGCGCGACGTCACGCTGACCAGCCTGCGCTCGGCGATCGGCATCGTGCTGCAGGAAACGACGCTGTTCACCGGCACGATCCGCGACAACATCGCCTTCGGACGGCCAGATGCCAGTCTGGACGAGGTGATCGCGGCGGCGAAAGCGGCGGCGGCGCACGATTTCATCATGTCGTTCCCGCAGGGCTATGATACCCCTGTGGGCGAGCGGGGTGCGACGCTCTCCGGCGGGCAGAAGCAGCGCATCGCCATCGCGCGCGCCCTGCTGCTTGACCCGCGCATCCTGATTCTGGACGACTCGACCAGCAGCGTGGACCTCGCCACCGAGTATCGCATCCAGCAGGCGCTCGACCGGCTGATGGAAGGGCGCACCAGCTTTGTGATCGCCCAGCGCATCAGCACCGTGCTGAACGCCGACCAGATCCTGGTGCTCGACCGGGGGCGGATCGCCGCGCGCGGCACGCATGAGGAATTGATGGAAACCAGCCCGATCTACGTCGAAATCTACAACTCGCAGTTGGTCGAAGACGCCGCGCTCGACGAAGACGTGACGGCGGCGGAAGAGGGGGTGCGCCCATGATGGACCGGCGCCACTTATTCCAGGTGGAGCAGCTCAAGCCCAAGAGCGGGATTGCGACGCTCCGTCGCCTGTGGGGCTACTTCCGTGGCAAACATCGCGTGCTGATGGGGCTGGTGTTCGTACTGGCCGCGCTGACCGCGTTCGTCTTCGTGATCACGCCTGACCTGATCGGTCAGGCGGTGGACTGCTATCTGACGCCCGCGATCCAGAGTGGCTCGGATGGCGGCGGCGCGATGTTCCAGGGCGCGACGGACGCGGCGCTGAGCAACTGCTGGTACACCGACGCGGATCCTGGTCGCACGCGGGACGAAACCCTCTCCGGCATCCTGAACCTGTCGTTGCTGCTGGCAGGGCTGCACCTGATCGGCTCGGTGCTGACCGGCCTGCAATTCAACCTGATCCGCTACGCCGGTCTGAACGTCCTGGCGAGGCTGCGGATGGAAGTCTTCCGCCACATCCACCGCCTGTCGCTCGGCTATTACGCGAAGCAGGAAGCGGGCGACATCATGAGCCGCATGACGAACGACACCGACACGCTCCAGCAGGCGCTGAGCTTTGCGCTGGTGCAGGTGGTGCGCGGCGCGCTGATGATCGCGTGGCTGGTGATCGCCATGCTGATGCTCTACATCGCCTCCTTCGCGATCGCCA
>CBINGT010000208.1:0-6591 GCA_966250245.1 uncultured Anaerolineae bacterium | reverse complement strand
GCCAGGAGCAACAAAGGGACATCTATTCTGTAGGGTGCGGAGCTTGCTCCGCCCGTTGATTCCATTCCCTCATCTAGCCGATTATTCGCGTTCACTTTAGAGCGGTTCGGATCAGAATGTAAGGCAGCGGGCGATGCAAGTATCGCCCCTACAAGGTTCGGCAACCGCTCGCTGCTCTTTATTGCTTTCAGCTTTTCGCTAACCGCTAATCGCTAACTGCTAACCGCTACCAAAAAACAAATCCGGCGCTGGACCGGATCTGCTTGCCTCGGTGGTCGTGCTGTAATTTCTTAACCTCTCACCCGCTGTGCTCGTAAAACGATCTTGGTAAGTTTTGTCGGGTGGCGTGGCGGGGCTAGTCGGCGTGGGTGTTTTCGCCGACATTCTCGCGCGGGAGCATGACGATTTTTAGCTCGCGTTCCTCGATCAGACGGCGGATGATCGGATTGCTGTTGACGGGCACCACCATCGTCCGGTCGCCCTTCGTCAGCTCAAAGTGATAGATGTCCACACGACGCACGCCAGCGTGCCAGTGCTCTTCCAGCCCGATCACTGGACTGAGCTCCCAGCCATCGGCCAGAAACTGGAGCAGCACATCCGCCGGAGCATACGCCTGCGACGTCGGGGACCAGTGTCGTCGAGTATCCGTGGTTCGCAGTTCCATTTCCAAGAAGCTTGACGTCCTTTCTGGCATTGCGTCTACCCTCCCTACCAGTCGTGCATGGTTCATTCCAATACAGGTCACGCACCGTTGCTACCAGTAAAACCACATCCCAGGGGCAAAAAACACTTTTGACGGTAAAGACGAAAAAAGCGCTTCCTGATTCCTGCGCCGGGGGCTGCCAGCCGAGGCATGCTTGACCGCCTCTGGCGCGCAGGCTAGAATACGCCCTAACTGCTTTCAAATAATAGTATACACTGAAAAGGTGGCGCCGTGGCAACGCTTATTCAAATCGCCGATATCGCCCAGCACGTCGGGCAGGACGTGACCGTTCGCGGATGGCTCTACAACCGGACGGACAAGGGACGCTTGCAGTTTCTATTGGTGCGCGACGGGACCGGGATCGCCCAGTGCGTCGCGTTTAAGAAAGAGCTAGACCCCGCCACCTTTGAAACGATCGCCAATCTGACGCAGGAATCGTCGATTGTGGTGACTGGCACCGTCCGCGCAGACGACCGCGCGCCCGGCACGCCGGGCGGTTTTGAGATCGGCGTCAGCAACCTCGAGCTGATCCAGCAGGCTGAGGAATACCCGATCCAGCCGAAGGAACACGGCATCGAGTTCCTGATGGATCACCGCCATCTGTGGGTGCGGTCGCTGCGCCAGTGGGCTATCCTGCGCATCCGCGCCACGATCATCAACACGATCCGCAACTGGCTGGACGATCATGGCTATCTGCTGGTGGACACGCCCATCCTGACGCCCGCCGCCGGTGAGAACACCACCACGCTATTCGAGATCGACTATTTCGGGGAACCCGCGTATCTGGCGCAGACCGGCCAGCTT
This sequence comes from uncultured Anaerolineae bacterium, assembly GCA_966250245.1. Taxonomy (GTDB): domain Bacteria; phylum Chloroflexota; class Anaerolineae; order Aggregatilineales; family Aggregatilineaceae; genus DYGX01. The sequence continues at coordinate 5,084 of CBINGT010000208.1, read as the reverse complement.
TACAACGAGGCGAACATCGGCTCGTTCGGCAAGGTCTACTGCTTCGGGCCGACCTTCCGCGCCGAAAAGTCGAAGACGCGCCGCCATCTGATGGAGTTCTGGATGGTCGAGCCGGAGATGGCGTTCTTCTCGCTTGAAGACCTGATGGCGATGGAAGAGGAGTTCGTCACCGCGATCGTGCAGACGGTGCTGAGCAAGCACCGCGCCGAGCTGGAGATTCTGGAGCGCGACCTCTCTCGCCTGGAAAACATCAAGCCGCCCTTCCCGCGTATCAGCTACGACGAGGCGATCGAGCGCCTGCAAGCGATCGCCGCCGAAACCGAAGACCCCGAGCGCAAGGCGGATCTGGCGATCACCTGGGGCGACGACTTCGGCTCACCACACGAAACCGCGATCGCCGAGATGTTCGACCGTCCGGTGTTCGTCTACCACTACCCGACCGCGGCCAAAGCGTTCTACATGCAGCCGGTCGACGGGCGGCCCGAGGTCTGCCGCAGCGTGGACCTGCTGGCGCCGGAAGGCTATGGTGAGATCACCGGCGGCAGCGAGCGCATCTGGGACGCCGCCCTGCTGGAGCAGCGCATCAACGAGATCGGGATCAACCCGGAGAACTACGCGTGGTATCTGGCGCTGCGCCGTTATGGCAGCGTGCCGCACGCCGGTTTTGGCCTGGGCATCGAGCGCACGGTCGCCTGGATCTGCGGGCTGCCGCACATCCGCGAGACGATCCCGTACCCGCGCATGCTCAACCGGCTCTATCCGTAACGTGCCAGACCGCGCCTATGCCCGCGATGACCATCCACGACCAGCGGCGTCTGGTCCGCCAACTGATCGACGACGCCAGCCCGACCGACGCGCCCACGGCCTATTACGCCCTGTTCCACCCTGCCGAGCGCTCGACGCTGGTCACGCGCACCGATGAGGCGGGGCGGGCGCTCGGGTTCGCGGGGCGCTTTCGCACCGGGCTGGACCTGTTCCGCCCGCTGGTGACGCTTTCGTGCCAGGGCGCGAGCGTCGCCGCCGATCTGCTGGCCGAGATTTTGCAGCCCGGCCACCCGTACATCCTGTTCGCCAATCTGAGCCAGCTTCCCCTAGTCGGCGGGAGCGTGCGCATTTTGCAGGAGCAGGTGTTGCACATCTACCGGCTCGACGTAGCGCGCTTCCAGCCAGAGATCAACGTTCTGGTGCGGTGCACGGAAAACGGCGGCGGCCATCCGCGCTGCCGGATCGAGTCGGGCGGATACCAGGCGGTCGCGGGGTTGAACTGGCAAAGCCCCGGCTTCGCGGAAATCTACGTCCACACCGACCCTGAGGTGCGCCAGCGCGGATGGGGGCGCAGCGTCGTGGCGGCGATCAGCGAAAAGGTCGTGCGCGGCGGGCGCATCCCGCTCTACCTGGTCGAGCACGACAACGACCCGTCGCGGCGGCTGGCAGAAAGCCTGGGCTACGTCGATACGGGCGCGCGGCAGGTCTACGCTGAGATAGTGTACGAGGGCCATCCGGCTCAGAAATCCGGCAGGTGAGGCGAGACGCCGTGCGTGAGACAGCGCGGTTAGTCGTCGTCAGCGACCTGTCCGGCACAGGAAAGAGCGCGATCCGCGCGCCGGTCTTCGCGAACGAGGCGCTGCATCAGCCAGCTTGACGAAAGGTAACGGCTGCACCGCATGGTCGATTTTACGATGCAGTTCCCGGCGGGCTTCCTGTGGGGCACGGCGACGGCGGCGCACCAGGTCGAAGGCGGGAACACTAACAATAACTGGCACGCGTGGGAGCAGGCCGGGCGCGTCTACCAGCGCCAGACGCACGGGCTGGCGTGCGACTGGTGGAACGGCCGCTACGAGGAAGACTTCGACCGCGCCGAAGCCCTGCGAAACAACGCGCACCGCTTCTCGATTGAGTGGAGCCGCATCGAGCCGGAAGAAGACCGCTTCGACGACCGTGCGATCGCGCATTATGCGGACATGATCGCGGCGCTACGGGCGCGCGGCCTGGAGCCGATGGTCACGCTGCACCACTTCACCGATCCGCTGTGGCTCAGCGAGCAAGGCGGCTGGCTGAACCCTGAAACGCCCGCCCGCTTCGCGCGCTTCGTGCGGGTGGTGGTCGAAGCGCTCGGCGGAGACGTGCGGCTGTGGTGCACGATCAACGAGCCGATGGTCTACGCGAGCCAGGGCTACCTGCTAGGACGCTTCCCGCCGGGCAAGCGCAGCGTCCGCGCGATGTTTCGCGTCGCCGAGCAGTTGTTGCGCGGGCACGCCGCCGCCTACCATGCGATCAAAGCCGTCGCGCCAGAAGCCGAGGTCGGGTTCGCCAAGCACCAGCTCAGCCTGAGAACGCCGTGGCCCCACGCGCTGCACGCCGGGGCGCTGCGGCTGGTGCGGAACACCTTCAACCGGGCGTTTGTCCTCGCGCTGACGACCGGGGAGCTTCGCCTGCCGATGCGCCGCGTGGAAGTCCCCCAGGCGCGCGACACGCTGGACTGGATCGGGCTGAACTACTATTACCGCTTCCAGGTGTCGTTTCACCCGTTCTATCCGCACCAAGTCTTCCTGCGCCAGACGCCGCCGCGCGATGGGATTCGCGGGCCGGGCGACACCGGCGAGATCTGGCCGGAAGGGCTGCTTGAGCAGATCAAGTGGCTGTACAAGACCACCGGCAAGCCACTCTACGTCACCGAGAACGGCGTGCCCGACCCAGACGACGCGATTCGCCCGCTGCACATGGTTCGCAGCCTGCGGAGCGTGTGGAAAGCGGTGATGCACAGCTACCCCGTGCGCGGCTATTTCTACTGGACGCTGGTCGATAACTTCGAGTGGGCCGAAGGGTACGACCCGCGCTTCCGCTTCGGGCTGTACGCCTGCGACCCGGTCACGCAGGAGCGCACCGCCCGCCCCAGCGCCACGCTTTACCGGGACATCTGCGCGGCCAACGCGCTCGACAGCGAGACGATCCGCCGCGCCATTCCCGCGCACGAGTTCGACGCGCTGTTCCCGGGCGTCGAGGTGCAGCCGCGCGTCACGCTGCTTCCACGTGAGGAGAGCCAGCTATGACCGAGCCGCTCGGCGTCGGCGTGCTGGGCCTGCACGAAGGCCGCACGCTGATCGGCGGATTGAACGGCATCATCCCGGCGATCGCCGGAGAGCCAACCGAAGCGCGCACCCGCGCGCCTCACGCCCGCGCCGTCGCAGGCTGCGACCTCGACCAGAGCAAGCTCGACGCCGTCCGCCGCGACTTTCCGGACGTGTTCACCACGACCGACTACGACACGATGCTGGCGCGCGAGGATGTGGACATCGTTGCGATCTACACGCCGGACCCGTTCCACGGCGAGCATATCGTCCGCGCGTTCGAAGCCGGGAAGCACGTCATCTGCACCAAGCCGCTGGTCAACTCGTTCGAGGACGCACGGCGCGTGCTCGAAGCGGGCCGCCGCACCGGGAAAAAGCTGCTCGTCGGGCAGAGCACGCGCTTCTTCGAGTCGTTCCGCCGCCAGCGCGCCGCCTTCGAGCGCGGGGAGATCGGCGCGATTGAGTTCGTCGACGCGCACTACATCCATCGCATGGACTGGTATTACGAGAAAAGCCCCTGGGCGGCCGAGGCGAGCGACTGGATCTATCTCGGCATGAGCCACCCGATCGACCTGGTGCGCTGGTATCTGGGGCCGATCGCGACGGTTTACGCGGCAGGGAGCCGCTCCGCGCTGGCGCGGCAGTATGGCGTGCGCTCGTTCGACATCGTCAGCGCGACGTACACCGCTGCCGACGCGCGCGTCGGGCGCGCGCTGGGGCACTACGGGCTGCATGAGCTCCCATCCGCCCGCAACGCGATCGAGCTGGTGCTCTACGGCAGCGAAGGGACCAGCATGGCGCAGTATCACGACATGCGCTATTTCCACACCACGCCGGAAGGGACGGAAGTGGTCGAAGACATGCTCTACCACTGGCGGCCGTATTACTTCAACAACGAAACACACGGCATGCACTACGGCGAGTTCGCCAACTACACGGATTACTTCGCCCGCGCGTTGATCGAAGGTCGAGATTATTCGCCGAATCTCGAAGAAGGGATCGAAACGTTCTGCCTGATGGAAGCGACGCGCCGCTCCGCCGAGGAAGGGCGTCCGGTCGAGGTCGCGCCGCTGCTCGAAGCGGTGGGGCTGGCGTAAACCAGCCGCGCTCGGCGGCAGTTCAAATCAGCGAATGGACGGGCCGAGCAAGCTCGGCCCGTTGTCATCCCTTCAGAGGTTATTCAATCAACGGGTGCAGCAAGCTGCGCCCCTACGCACCCATTCTATCGAGCCAACCGCGCGCGGATCTCGCGCCAGATCGCGGCCTGCACCGTGGCGATGTCGTCCGCGCCGCACACGCTCACCCAGCGCGCCGGGTCCTCGGCGATCAGCGCTTCGTAGCCCTCGCGCACGCGCCGGTGAAACGCCAGCCCTTCCGCGTCGAGCCGGTTCCACTCCGCGCCCTCGTGAGACGCTTGCTCGCGCCGCGCCAGCCCTTCTTCCGCCGGAACGTCGAGGTAGATCGTCAGGTCCGGCTTCAGGCCGCCGGTCGCAAACGCGAGGATTTTGCGCAGCGTGTCCAGGTCGAGGCCGCGCCCGTAGCCTTGATAGGCGAGCGTGCTGTCCGCATAGCGATCGCAGATCACGATCTCGCCGCGCGCCAGCCGGGGCCGGATCTCCTGCGCGACCAACTGCGCGCGCGACGCGGCGTAGAGCAAAATCTCGGTGTGCGGGTGCATCTCCGCGTTTTTCAAATCGTGCAGCACCGCGCGAATCTGGTCGCCGATCGGCGTGCCGCCCGGCTCGCGCGTCGTGAAGACAACGCGTCCCTCGGCGCGCAACGCATCGGCGAGCAGCGGAATCTGGGTAGACTTGCCGCTGCCGTCCGGTCCCTCGAACGTAATAAACACGGCTCCTGCTTTCTAGACGGTTATTGCACCGCGTAATCAATGCTCTCGCGGCGAGCCTGCACCAGCGGCAGCCCGAGCGGGCGTACATCGACCCAGGTGGAAACCTCACCCACGTATGACCCTGGCTCGGTCGCTTCCAGCACGAACGTGACGTCTATCGTCTCCCC
>CBINGT010000207.1:0-6644 GCA_966250245.1 uncultured Anaerolineae bacterium | reverse complement strand
CAATCTGGAGCACGTACTCGAAAGGTTGCAGCGCATACGGCCCGATGCGTTCCAGCACACCGTTCGCCACGCTCTCGCGATGAATATCGCCGATCGTTTCGAAGTTCGGGAACTGCCCGCCGCGAATCTCGACCTTGTAGTACTCGGCCTGCTCCGGTGTGAACATCGCGCTGCCGACGATATCGATCGGCTGCGAGGCGGGAATTTCCTGCCCCGGCGACGGCGAGACGATGTTCGCCACCACCACCGGGCTGCCACCCGGCGCCATCGAGAGCATCTGCTCGTTGCACGCGTACTGCGGCAGGATCGCGACCCCGGCCGCCTGCGCCCAGCGCCGCGCGTAGAACGCGTCGTCCTGGTCCGGCGGCGGCGCGAGGAACAACTGCTCCTGCACGCCCGGCACCTGCCCGGCCACCTCGATCGGGACCTGGCAATAGCGTGGCGGGACGGTCTTCCCGCTGTTGTCTGCAGCCGCGATCGCGTTCGCCAGGTCAGCATTGACCGGGTAGACCGCGACGCGAATCAGGCCCGGCTCGATCTCGACCGGCTGCGGCCCGTTAGCGGATTGCTGCGGGGGCGGCGTCGGCGCCTGCGGGACGAGGTTCCCCTCGCCGTCCGGGATGGCGGCCGGGCTGTCGAGCATCCACTCGAACGGCCCCGGCGTGCAGCTCAGCGCCGGATCGCGTAGCGCGGTCCGCGAGACGTTGCACAGTTGGCGCGCGCTCACCCCGCCCGGCGCCTGAAGGTGCGCGTCGTCGGGCGGGCGCTGGCCCAGCACGTCCAGTAGCTCCTGACGGTTGTAGATGCCGGTGATGATGTCGTGCCAGATCGGCGCGGCGCCGTGCAGACCGGAGATGTTGACCATCGGCGTGTTGTCGGAGTTGCCGGTCCACACCCCGACCGCGATATTGCGCGTGTAGCCGACCGTCCAGTTGTCTTTGTAGTCGTTGGTCGTGCCGGTTTTGACCGACGTCGGCAGGCCCGGCGTGTAGAGCGGGCTGTTCGCGCCCATCGCCGCGCTGCGCGCCTCGTTGTCCGACAGGATGTCGCTGATCACGAACGCGATGCGCGGGTCGAGCACCTGCCGCCCGTTGGCGTTGATGCTGCGAGAGCGCTCGGTCAGGCGCGTGCCGAGCGGGCAGTTTTGCTCGTACTCGTACAGGATTTCGCCGCGCGTGTTGGTGATGCACAGGATCGCGCGGTGCGGGACGTACGTGCCGCCGTTCGCCAGGACGGCGTAGGCGTTCGTCAGTTCCAGCGGCGAAACCTCACCGCCACCGAGCGTCAGCGACAGCCCGTACTGCGACGGGTCATTTCCCAGGCTGGTCACGCCGACGCGGCTCATCATCCACAGCAGATAGTCGACGCCCACATAGCGCAGCGTCTGCACAGCCGGGATGTTGTACGAGTTGGCGAGCGCCTCGCGTATGCGGACCGGCCCGTGAAACTGGCCGTCGTAGTTGCGCGGAATATATGGCTGCTGCCCTGGCAGGCCGATCTGGATCTCCGTGTCCCAGATGACCTGCGCGGGCGTCCAGCCCTTTTCAATCGCGGCGGCGTAGGTGAACGGCTTCATCGCGCTGCCGGGCTGGCGCGTGGCGACCGCCATGTTGACGTTCCCGTCAATCGACTCGTCGTCGTAGTCCACGCTGCCGACCATCGCCAGAATTTCGCCGGTGTCTGGCCGCAGGATGACGACGGCGGCGTTGTTCATGTTGTGCGCGGCCTTAAGCTGCGCCACCTGATTGCGCGCGATGTCTTCCGCCAGCCGCTGATAGCCCATGTCGAGCGAGGTGTAGACCTGCAACCCGCCGCCCGCGATCACCTTGCGGATCTCTTCCTGGTTGAAGCCTAGCTCGTGGACCAGCAGGTTTTCGAGCGCGCTCTGCGCGTAGACGACGAAGTGTGGCGCGCGGTCCAGGCGGATGTCGCGCGGGGCGTAGGTGAGCGGCTCGGCATAGGCGCGGTTCGCCTCGCTCTCGGTGATGTACCCTTCCTTCACCATCAGGTCGAGCACCAGGCGGCGGCGCTCCATCACGCGGCGCTGAACGTTCGGGTCCGGGTTGAGCGGGTCGAGATCGGCGGGCGCCTGGGGCAGCCCGGCCAGCAATGCCGCTTCGCCCAGCGTGAGCTCGGAGGCGGGCTTGCCGAAATAGGTCTGCGCGGCGGCCTCGACGCCATACGCCAGATTGCCGTAGTAGATCTCGTTGAGATACAGCTCGAGGATCTCGTCCTTGTCCATTTTCTGAGTCAGGATCAGGGCGAGCAATGCCTCGTCGATCTTGCGGTTGAGCGTCAGCTCGTTGCGATACTCGTAGTCGAACAGCGTATTGCGGATCAACTGCTGCGTGATCGTGCTGCCGCCCGAGACGATGTAGCCATAGCGGATGTACTGCGACGCGGCGCGCAAGATGCTCGGCAGGTCGATCCCTGTGTTCTCGTAGAACGTGTCGTCCTCGACCGAGATCGTCGCGTCGATCATGTGCTGCGGGATCTGCTCCAGCGGAATGCGTGTGCGCAGCCCCTCTCCGAGCACCTGGTAAAGCTCTTGCCCGTCGCGGTCGTAGATTACGGTGGTTTCAAACGATGACGACTCGCTCAGCGTTTCGAGCGCGGCGATCTGCTCTTCGAGCTTGTTGCTGTAGTGGTCGTAAATCAGCCACGCCGTCACCAGGAAGCCGAGCACGAACACCGTCACGATGCCCATGCACCCCAGCAGAATGCCCGGCCCCAGCGCGAAGCCCCGGCGGCGGCCACGGCGCGATCGCTGCGCTGGAGCAGGCGCGGGCGCGGCGGCGGGCGCCCCAGGAGCGGGATAGCCGTTCGCGTAGTTCGGCGGGTAGCTCTGCGGCGGGACGGGCGGATACGCGGCAGCGCGCGTCGTCGGGCGGCGGCCCTGCGGCGCGCGGCGCGAGGATGGGTGCTGATTCGACCGGTGGTTGGCCGGCCGGCGCGGCTGTTTCAGAAAATTCATCCTGCTACGTCTTTTCCGGGCGGCGCACACGGCGCACGCCATCGATTCCAATACGATCGGTTTCCGGATGATGTGGTGGTCGCCGCAGTGCCGCACGCATGGCGCGGCTGTATTGCGACTGCGTTCATTCTACCATGCGGGAATAAACGCTCACCAAACCACCACCCTACGTCCATGCGACGTTTGCGTGATGGCCGGTGAGCGCTTGAAATACGTGGGACGAGCCGGGGGTCAGCTACGTTTTGGCGCGGCTGGACCCTCGTCGTAGAACGCGTCGATTGCCTCGAACACGCGCGAGCGGAAGGTGTCGGGCGAGTCGATGTCGTGCATGATGATTTCGGTCTGGCTGCTGCCCGCGGTTTCGATACGGATGTCGCCCAGGCCCAACAGGCGGCGAATAAAGCCGTAGGTGATGGAAATATCCTGCACCTGATTCAGCGGGACGGCGCGCTCGCTTTTGCGGATGACCCCCTGGCGTCGCACGACGGAGCGGCGGGTCAGCGCCAGATAGTTGCTGCGCCACCATATCAGCCAGATGCCGAGTGTGCCGATCGCTCGCACCCAGAACCACGGATGGCGCTTGCTCTCACGAATGAGCATGATCGTCTCGTCCATTATGCGCTTCCTCCTCCTGTGATGCGTGCGATGATACCAGGCGAACGCGTGGGGACGGCTCGTTGGAGCGGAAGAAGCTCGCGATGGCAGCCGTAGCCCCGGCAAAGCCTAATCCGACCACCACACCGGCCAGCACAGCCTGCGCGGTGTAGACGTTCTCGTTGGTGAAGGCATACGCCATCACGAACGCCATGCTCAGCACGCCACCGGCCAGAAACAGCGACAGCGTTGGCGCCCAGGCCCGCCGTACCGCGATGTATAGCGTCGCCAGGGTGAGCGCGAACAACGCCAGGAAGATGACTCCGGCAGCCTGCATCGGTGAAACTCCTCTCGGCACTCAGGAGCGTCAACAAGGGCTGGCGCGCGCTCCGAATACCGATCAAGTGTAGTCTAAACCGGGGATTTGCCAAGTTGTCACGGGCGCTCTCCGCCGCTCGATCCAGGCGAGCCCGCGCCCCATCGCCGCGATCCACGGTTGACCGGGTAGGGGGAGCATGCTATACTTCACTTCGCGTCGGAGAGAACTTCCGGAGCGCCTTCTCCTTGGAGGGATGGCCGAGTGGTTTAAGGCGGTGGTCTTGAAAACCACTGAGGCGTTTCACGTCTCCGGGGGTTCGAATCCCTCTCCCTCCGCCTTAACAAACCGGGGAGGTGCCAGAGTGGACGATTGGGGCCGCCTGCTAAGCGGTTAACCGGTTATAAGCCGGTTCGCAGGTTCGAATCCTGTCCTCCCCGCCACAACACACACGCCGCGACTGGATCCAGTCGCGGCGTTTTGCTTTCTATTGACGCTCGAAGCTCTTATGAAGTCTCTATTTCTGCTAGGCTGGATCGCCGTCAAAGTGCCGGTACGGGAAGGGGAGCAGATCCCGTGCGCGGACCTTGAAATACGCGCCGCGCTCGTCGCCGACGATGACCAGCATGTCCGGCGCATAGTCGATCATCATCTGGCGGCAGTTCCCGCAGGGGTTGAGCACGTAGCCCGGCTCATCCAAGCCGCCGACTGCGACGATCGTGAGTAGCTGGCGCTCTCCGGCGGAGATCGCCGCACCAAGCGCGACCGGCTCCGCACACGGCCCCGCGCCCACCGACTCGACGTTGACACCGGTGTATACCTGGCCGGACGCACCCAACACCGCCGAGCCGACCGTATGCCGGTCTGGGTGGTAGGCGCGGAGAAGCGTCTGGCGCGCGGCGGCAATTAGCGCTTCGTCTTCGGGGGTCAGTGGATAGGTGTCCATTACGACTTACCGCCGGCTGCTGCGCCGCTCGTCCGGTTCGGATACGCTGAGACGCGAGGCGTCGCGCTTGCGCGAGCCGTACACGACCGGACCCGTGAACAGAAAATCGTCGTTCTTCCGCTTGGGTTTCAGCGCGCGCCGCAGCGTAAACGGGCGCGCCAGCAGGAACAGCCCCGCCCCGATCAGCACCAGCGGCCACAGCGTCCCCAGCCCGCCGAAGCCCATCACAGCTTCCATGAACGCTCCGAACACAAGGAACGCGATCCCGCCGACGAGGATGAACACCCGGCCCATCGACTCGACTGCCGTGTCGCCCATCAGGCGGCCCATCATCGCAAACCCCATGCCCAGGAACACCCCGTACAGCGTCCAGGCGTAGGACCAGCTCGACCAGTAGCCGGTCAGGTTCTGCACGAGCAGCAGAAGCCCCGTCCCGCTGATCAGCATCCCCGGAATGGCGAAGGCTGCCGTGCTGCGCCCGCCCTTGGCGGCCGCGCCGAGGAAGACAAGGCCGGGGATCATCACAAACAGCGGCCACAGCGCGCCAATCCCCAGGCCGAACATGACGCCGATCGCGATTAAGGAAATTGCGATTACGGTGCGCTCCCAGCGATTATCTTTTCCATAACGTCCCATTCTTCGTTGCTCCTTGCCCGCTTCTGTGTAAAGCGGCCCCTTGTCTATGCTTTAATACGCAGCCGGGGCCGAAAAGGTTGTACGCCGCGCCGCCTGCGCTTCGCTGGTATAATCGACGTGATTGCCCGTTCCGGTTGCTTGTTGCGCCGGATGAGTTCCCAACGCAGGAATCGCATGTCCGAACAGCCGATACACACTCCCCCGCCGACCGTCGCGCCGCCGACTACGATTCCCGAGGCGGGATCGACCACGCTCCAGGCGTCGATCCAGTGGCGCTGCCCGCGCTGTGGCAGCGTGGATCTGGGGTCGGCCTACCTGATCGACTACAGCGACAAGTTCCGCCAGCTTCAGCTTGCGCCACGCGCGCTTAAGCTAGGCCGGATCTCGCGCATGCTGCGGCCGTTCCGCCGCCTGATCAAGGTGAACGCGCAGGTTTGCCGCAACTGCGGCGCTGTGACGTTGGACGTCAACCCGGAAGAATTCGCCGATCTTGAGGCGCGCTACGGGCGGCGCTAGCCCCGTGGGCGGCGCGTTAGCTTGCCGAGGGATGTGCCTTCGGCAAAGCGCACGCCTTCGATGAATCCGCGTGCCCGTTCCATCAGCGGATAGCGCGCCAGATAGGCCCAGAACTCCGGGCTGTGGTTCGGGTGCTTGCGGTGTGCGAGCTCGTGCGCGATGACGTAATCGATCACCCACGGCGGCCAGAACTTGATTTCTTCGCTGATGCGAATATCCCCGTCGCCGATGCCGCCGTCGGTGACGCTGCCGAGACGATAGCGGGCGTTTTTCGTCCAGCGGATGGTGTGCCAGCTTAGCTCGCCGTCAAAGTAAGTCTCGTTGATTTCGCGCGCCCGGCGTTCCAGGTCGCTGTCGTTGAGCTTGCGCGCGCGGGCGCGGTAGGCGAGGACCTGCTCGATGATCTGGTCCAGCACAGTGTCGAGCGCGCGCGGCGTGATGCCGATCGGCGCGCGGACCCGGATCGTCGTGCCGGTGATCGTCCAATGCGCGTTGCGTCGCAGCCGCCGGTCGTAGCGGACTTCGACGTCGAGGGTCTGCCCGTCACCGTCTGGCACGCGGCGGACGATGACCGGCTCCGAATCGGGCGTTCGTGGCATGGCGCCCTCCCTGTTGTGCTCAATAGGAGCGAGTATAACAGCTAACGCGGAGCGAAAAACAGC
>CBINGT010000206.1:0-6662 GCA_966250245.1 uncultured Anaerolineae bacterium | reverse complement strand
CAGCTAATCAGTTCCTGCCACGTGATACAAGGAGCGTGCAGTCCATGGCACAAGAATATGATGTCGTCGTCCTCGGCGCGGGGCCGGGCGGCTATGTGGCCGCCATTCGCGCCGCGCAATTGGGCCTTAAAACGGCGATTGTCGAAAAGCAGTGGTGGGGCGGTGTCTGCCTGAACGTCGGCTGCATCCCGTCAAAGGCGCTGTTGCGCAACGCCGAGCTGGCGCACATCTTCCAGCACCGTCTGAAAGACTTCGGATTTAGCGCCGAGGGCGGCGTCTCGGTGGACTACTCGGTCGCCTTCCAGCGTAGTCGCGACGTGTCGGGGCGGCTGGTGAAGGGCGTCCAGTTTCTGATGCGCAAGAACAAGATCGACACGTACAACGGCTGGGGCACCATCCAGAACAAGTCCACCGTCTCGGTCGAGCTTGAAGACGGCAAGACCGAGGAGCTGAAAACCAAAAACCTGATCATCGCCACCGGCGCCGAGGCGCGTCTGCTGCCCGGCACGCAGCTTTCCGACAACGTGATCACGTACCTCGAAGCGATCATGTCCGACACGCTGCCGGAGAGCATCGTCATCGCGGGCGCGGGGCCGATCGGGATGGAATTCGCCTACGTGATGCACAACTACGGCGTGGACGTGACGATCGTTGAGTTTCTGCCGCACCTGCTGCCGCTCGAAGACGAGGAAATATCGGTTGAGATCGAGAAGCAGTACAAGCGGCTGGGCATCAAGTTCATGACCGGCACGCGTGTCGAAAGCATTGAGGACACCGGCAGCGGCGTGAAGGTGACCGTCAGCAAGGACGGCGAAACGCAGGTGCTCGAAGCGGCCAAGGCGATGCAGGCGATTGGCTTCAAACCGCGCGTCGAGGGCTATGGCCTGGAGAATATCGAGGGTCTGAAGCTTACCGATCGCGGCGCGATTGAGGTTGACGAGCGCATGGCGACGAACGTGGAAGGCGTGTGGGCGATCGGCGACGTGACCGCGAAGCTGATGCTGGCGCACGTCGGCAGCGCGCAGGGGATCATCGCGGCGGAGAACATCGCCGGAGTGCAAAGTACGACGCTCGATTATGTGATGATGCCCCGTGCGACGTACTGCCAGCCGCAGGTCGCCAGCTTCGGCTACACCGAGAAGCAGGCGCGCGAGCTGGGCCGCGAGATCGAGGTCGCCAAGTTCCCCTTCACTGCGAACGGCAAGGCGCTGGGGTTGGGCGAGCCGGTCGGCTTCGTCAAGCTGATCAGCGACAAGCAGTACGGCGAGCTGCTCGGTGGGCACATGATCGGCCCGGACGTGACCGAGCTACTGCCTGAGCTGACGCTGGCGCAGAAGTGGGAGCTGACCGCCTACGAAATCGCGAACAACGTCCACGCGCACCCGACGCTGTCCGAGGCGCTGATGGAAGCGGCGCATGGCCTCGAAGGGCACATGATCAATCTGTAGAGGTCGTTAGCCACGACTCCGGCAGAATCGATAGAGACATCGGCTGTGGTGTAGGGGCGGAGCTTGCTCCGCCCGTGAATATCGGTTGGTTGGTAAGTGGCGGGCGCAGCTTGCTGCGCCCCTACGAGAGAATATGCCCGCCGTGGCCCGACTGCCTCGGCCAAAGGCATAACATCCTCAAGATAAGCAGCGACAAGCAGCGAGCGACATCCGCTCCGCTGCTTGTTGTTTGTAGCTGGCACACGGTTGGCTGGCGTAGCAAGCAGCGTCGGGCGGGCCGCGCTATAATCCCTTAGGCGTGGAGCTTTGCGCGCAAAGGACCCCACCGATGTATAAGATCGCGGTATTCGGATTTTACTGGCCCGACCAGCCCGGCCTGCCTGCCGAAGACGACGCGCCCCTCTCGCCGGTTGACACCGAAACATTTATGCGGCTCGTATGGGAGATGGAGCCGGTCGAGTCGCGGATCGGACCCGGCGGCGGTGCGCCGTGCTTCGTTAAGCTGACGCAGGTCGCTTCGCAGCCGGTATACGTCCAATACCTCAGCGACCGGATGGCGCCGGGCGCGGGCCTGCTGCGATGCGACGGCTATGTCGCGATCATCGACGCGGTGAAGATCCTGGCGCCGCGCACGATCGAGACGGCGCTCCACCGGCTTGCCACATTGCAGCCCGACGCACACCTGATCCTCGCCGCTGGACGCCAGAACGAGCCCGATGCGCTGTCGTCGGACGAGATCCGCGAGGTGTTGGGGCTGCATCCCGCGCTGCCGGTGTATCCCTACGTGCCATCCGAGCCGAAAACCGTCCACCGGCTGATCCGGCGGCTGGCGCGCTACATCGACGATCCGGATCGCGTGCCCGCGCCGATTTTCGCGGGGTGGGAGCCTGCCGCGCCGGAACCCGCGCCCATCGAAGCACCCTCGCCTCGCGTGGAACGCGATCCGCCCCCGCTGCCACAGGTACATGGGATCGCGCAGGTCGGAATCACCGTCGCGGACCTGACGCGCTCGCTCGACTTTTACCGGGGATTGCTCGGCTTCCGCGTGCTGGGACAGTTTGAGTGGCCAAAGGCGGGGCTGACGATCACGCATCTGGATGCTGGGCGGACGCTGCTGGAGCTGGTCAGCGGGCGGGACGTGCCTCCCGAGGCGCTGGCCGAGCGCGCAGCGACGCCCGGCGCGCGGCACATCACTCTGCGCGTGACCGATCTCGACGCGATTGTCGAGCAACTGGTATGCGCCGACGTGCCATTGCTCCACGAGCCGGATACGGTGATGGACGGCGTGCGGATGGCGGCGGTAGCCGATCCGGACGGCACGCCGGTTTTGCTGGTTGAGGGCAACATTCGCTACACGCGGCGTTGATCGCCGCCAGAAGGGGGACGGAGTGTCATCAGCCAACGGCGCATATCGCGCCGACTATCACATGCACAGCCGCAATAGCTGCGATTGCAGCGCGACGATGGCGCAGATGTGCGCGGCGGCGCTGGAGCGCGGGCTGAGCGAGCTCGCATTCACCGAGCATTTCGACCTCAATCCCGAAGACCAGTGCCCAGGCTTTTACGACCCGGTCAGCTTCTTCGAACGGATCGAGGCAGCGCGGGCCGAGTTCGAGCCGCGCGGGCTGACGATCCGCGCCGGGATCGAGGTCGGAGAGCCGCACCTTTACCGCGACGCGCACCTCGCCGTGCTGAGCGCATGGCCGTATGACGTGGTGCTCGGCAGCCTGCACTGGGTCGGCGAGCATAACATGTTCGATCCGGCGTACTATCAGGCGCGCGACCCGGCTGAGGCGTACGGGGCGTATTTTTCCGAGCTGGTCGAGATGATCAAGGGCGGTGGGTTTGAGATTCTGGCGCATGTGGACGTGGTGAAGCGCACTGCCTTCGACATCTACGACACGTTCGACACGCGCGCCCTGGAAGACCTGTATCGCCCGGTGTTGCAGGCATGCATCGAGCAGGGGATCGCGCTGGAAATTAACACGGCGGGCTGGCGCAAACGCGTCGCCGAGCCGCACCCGGCGCTTGAGGCGCTGCGCTGGTATCGCGAGATGGGCGGTGAGCTTCTGACGCTCGGCAGCGACGCGCACCGCCCCGGCGACGTCGCCTACCGGTTCAACGACGCCGTCGCGCTGGCGCAGGCGGCCGGGTTCACCCGCGTGTGCACGTTTGAGGGGCGTCGCGTCGCCAGTTGGGTGGCGCTGTAGGTCGCGCCAGGACGGAAATCGGTCCATAATTTGTGGCAGCAAGCGAGGAGATTGGCATTCTGCCACCGAAAGGATTCGGAATCATGCAGCTTTGCGCACACTGCGGAGTCGAGAACCAGGAAGGCACGATCTACTGCGAGCGCTGTGGCGTCGCGCTGGTCCCGATGCCGCTCGCGACGCGCCAGTTATCCACCGACCAGGCAGATCGGATGGCGGTCAGCACGCTCGGCCCGGAAGGCATCCTGATTCTTCAAGTCGGTTCCGAGGCGAACCCGACCATGTTCCGGATCAAGATGAAGAAGGAAGTTGTACTCGGCCGCGTGACGGATTTTTCCGAGGGGACCACCTACATCAATCTGACTCCACATGGCGCAGAAGAAGGTGGTGTCTCACGGCGGCACGCGCGCTTGATGCGCGACAACAACGCCGTATATCTGATGGACCTCAACAGCACCAATGGCACGCGTCTCAATGGCGAGCCGTTGCCGGCGTCGGCGGAGCGGCGCTTGCAAGATGGCGACGAGATTATGCTCGGCCGCCTCAAAGTGTACGTGTTCTTCCAGCCCTAACCGGTTATGGCTGTTCGCGCTTCCTTTCGCCTGATTGCGCTCGTCCTCGTCGCTCTGATTGGAGCGTTTGCGGCTGCGTGCAGCCCGCGCAGCGTCGGGGGGAGCCCGGTCATCCAGATGGCGACGCCGATCCCGCCGGATGCCGGGTTCGTGACCTATCGCCACCCGACTGGCGTGTTCACGCTGCGCACACCGCGCGGCTGGATCGCCGGAGATCTGCCGGATCGCAGCGGGGTGCGCGTGCAGTTCACCACGGTCGAGGATGGGCAGGCCGTCGCCCGGCTGAGCGTCTACATCGTCAACACCGGCCAGCCGATGACGCCGGAAGCCTTCGCACAGGCCGCCAACGCCTACCAGCCACCCGCCGATCTCGCGTCGTTCGCCTGGGAAGAGCGCGACCGGATCGATTTGCCCGACGGCAGCCGCCGCCTGACGGGCGTCCGCACCTACCCCACGCTAGGGGCGCGCGCGCTCAACATTTTCTTGCAGGGCAACGGGACGTTTTTCAGCGCGCTGGAACTGGACATTACCGACGCGGCGCCCGAACAGCTTGAAACGCTGCAAACGGTGGTCAACACCTTCCGCGTCAATCCGGACGCGGAGCTTGCCATTGGCACGGTGCAGCAGGCGGCGGCCGGAGTCACCTCGTCGAGCGGCGTGATCGCGTTCAACGGCGCGCATGAATGGACCGATCCGGATGGAGCGCTGCACCTCACCGGCGAGGCGATCAACACCGGCTATTTCCCGCTCGAAGCGATCCGCCTGTCCGGCGTGCTGTTTGACGCGCAGGGGCGGCGGCTGGCGGAGCAGTCTGACATTCTGTCGGTGGACGTGCTGGCGCCGGGGCAGGCCGCGCCCTTTGACCTGCGCTTTGAGGGCGGGCGCCCCGCGAGCTTTGCGCGCTACGAGCTTCACGCAGCGGCGCGCGAGGCGGACTTCCTGCTTGCCAGTTTCTACGGCCCCGAAAACTTCGCCGTCGCCAACGACGAGGCGATCTTCAACGCCCAGCAACAGCTTGTCATTCGCGGGCAGGTCGCGAACATCGGTCCCCAGGCTGCCGAGCAGGTCAAGGTGATCGTCTCAATCTGGGACGACGCCGGGCGCGTGGTGGGCGCGGAGACGCTGTTCCTGTCGCAGCCGCAGCTAGTCCCACAGGAAGCTGCCAGCTTCGAGGTTCCTTTCTTCGCGCTGGGCGGACCGGCCATGAGCTATACCTTGACGGTGGTAGGGGTGATCGCTCCGCCGTCCTGACGCCCTACCCGTCGCTAGACCGACGGAGGTGACCCCATGAAACCACTCACTTGCTCCCTGGTTGCGCTGGTGATCTGTCTCACGCTTGCTGCGCCGCTAGCGCCGGTTCGCGCGCAGGACAGCGGCCCGTATGTCGAACAGGCGGTGCTGGGGCGCGGCATGCTCCGCAGCGTGGCGTGGAGCCCCGATGGCGAAGCGATCGCGGTTGGCGGGGCGCTCGGCATCTGGCTCTACGCGCCCGATACGCGGGACATCGGCCGCCTGCAAGGGCACACGAAAGCGATCTATGACCTGGCGTGGAGCCCCGATGGCGCGCAGCTTGCCAGCGCCAGCCACGATCTGACTGTGCGCGTGTGGGATCGCGCCGCGCTGGCCGAGCGCCTGACGCTCGAAGGGCACGCCGATCTGGTGATCGCGGTCGCGTGGAGTGCCGACGGGCAGACGATCGCCAGCGGCGGGCATGACGGGACGGTCCGCCTGTGGGATGCGTCGACCGGCGCGCCGCTCGCCACTGTCGAGGCCGGGCAGGGCTGGATTACCGACCTGGACTTTAGCCCTGACGGTTTACTGCTCAGTGCAGGACAGGACGGCTCGGCGCAGGTGTGGGACGGATCGCTGGCGTTGCTGGTGCGCTTCGAGGCAGGCGACGAGCGATTGGTCGCGGCGCGGTTCAGTCCGGACGGTGCGGAAGCGTTGGTGGCGAGCGTCGATGGCGTGCTGCAGGTGTGGAACGTCTCGACCGGCGAACTGGCGCGTGAAATAACGCTGGCGAACCGCGCGATCGAGGACGCGGCATGGAGCCCGAATGGGAGCATGGTGGCGGTCACGTGGCGCCTGGGCAGCGGGATGGGCGCGACTGATCTGTTTGCCTCCGAGCTGGACAGCGTATTTCCGATCGGGCACATGGTTGGGAACTTCGGCGATCGATTGAGCTGGTCCCCTGAGAGCGATCAGGTCGCGCTGATTGGGTGGGACAGCATGTTCAGCGTGTGGTACGCTCTCGTTTGCGCGCCGAAGGCGTACCGCTTCGAGCACACCGACTGGATCGAGGCGGTCGGGTGGCATGAGGACGGCTTCCGGGTCATCAGCTACAGCGGCGATGGGCTGGCGCGCACCTGGGACCCCGGAAGCGGCGCGCTGCTCGAAACGTCGCCGTATGCTCCGATCGAACCGGCGCGTGAGGC
>CBINGT010000205.1:0-6711 GCA_966250245.1 uncultured Anaerolineae bacterium | reverse complement strand
CACGCGCTGGGGGCGCCGCCGCTTCTACATCGGGCTGCTGGCGATCCCGACCGGACTGGCGTTCGCGCTGGTGTGGCTGCCGCCGTTCGACCGCAGCAACCCGACCGCGCTGCTGACCTACTTCCTGGTGATGATCAGCATCTACGACCTGATGCAAACGATCCTCACGCTGAATCAGGACGCCGTCTTTCCGGAGATGTACGAAACCACCCAGGCGCGGGCACAGGGCGCAAGCATCCGCCAGTTGGTCGGAGTCGCCGCCGGAAATGGATTGGCCGTCGCGCTGACGCCCGCCGTCTACGAAAACCTGGGCTGGACGGCGCTCGCCGTGCTATGGGGCTCAGCCGCCGCTCTGATGCATCTTCTCTCGCTGATCGGTATCCGCGAGAATCCGGCATTCGCCAAAAAGCGGAAGGTCTCATTCCGCGAGCAGATTCGTGTTGTGGCAACCAACCGGACGTTTGCGATCGTGCTCGGCATTAATTTCATGACGCGCTTCATCATTGCGGCGTTTGTAGTCGTCATGCCGTTTTACGCCGACTACGTGCTGCAGATTGAAGGCGCCCAACTGACGCAGCTATTGCTGGCGCTATTCGTCTCGGCAGGGCTGTCGCTGCTGATCTGGCAACGCGTGATCGCGCGCATTGGCTCGCGCAAGGCGATGATCATCTCGATGATCGGCACCGCGCTACTGGCTCTGCCGCTGATCGCCGTGAACGACCTCACGTCGATGGCGATCGTGCTCGGCGTGCTGGGGCTGGCCGTCGGTGGATCGGGGCTGGGGCCCGACATGCTGTTCGCAGAAGTCGTGGACGACGACTACGTGCGCACCGGTCAGCGCCGTGAGGGGATGTATCGCGGAATCCTCGGCTTCATCTTCCGGTTCCCGCCCGCGCTGGCCGGGCTGGTGCTCGGCGAGTGGCTGGCGCTGGCCGGGTTCGACTCGGACCTTGCGGCGAGCGCCCAGCCCGAAGCAGTCATCACGTCAATCCGCGCGTTTGCCACGGCGTTGCCGTTGCTGGCGGTCGTCATCGGGACCGTGCTACTTTTCATGTACCCGCTGCATGGCGAGCGGCTGAAAGCGATTCAGGAGAAAGCCGCCGTGCTGCGCCGGGATGCCAACGACGCCTATCGAAACGGATCCGCCGAAGCTAGCTAACAAAAAAAACCGGGCGCACGCAGCGCCCGGTTTGCTCTCTCGCGTGTCTGTCGCCCTAGATCGACACGTCGTCGTCGACTGGGGGAACCGGCATCTCAGAGCGCACCACGTCTTCGTAATAGACGTCGTTCTTCAGCTTGCGACGGACTTCTGGTTCCTCGGGAACCACGACCGCCATGATGATGTAGAGCAGCAGCCCGGGGCCACCCATCAGCGTCAGAGCGACAAACGCCAGGCGCACCAGGGTCGGGTCGATATCAAGATACTCCGCAAGCCCGCCACATACTCCGGCGAGATGCCGGCCAGCCGGCGACTTGGATGTTGTGCGGTACAGGCGTTTTTGGCTCACGTTCCTTCTCCCGTCTCCGTCAAACTCGGAACTCAATCTACTCCCTAATACGCAGAGTCTGACCCCGAGTTTCGCGCAGACGTAGTTTCAACCGCCTCAGGCGTCGGCGTTTGCAGGTACGCCATGCTGGTCGCGTGCGCTTTGAGCGTCTTCAACTGCTGCCGGAACATGAAGAAGGTCAATACCTCGGCCAGCAGGTTATACAGCGGCGCGAGCGCCCCATAGACATACGCCCGGCGGCGCGCGATCAGCCGCGTGCTACCGTCTGACCGGCGTTCAATCAGGTAAAGCAGCGTCACGTCTTCGGTGACGCCAAACGACCGTCGCAGGCTAAAGCCGCCAAACAGCAGCTTGCGGACTGGCTCCAACTCCATGATGTGATAGCCGCCGTCCATCTCGTCACCGACCGCAGGCGGCTCAAGATCCTGCCGCAAGAAGGTCACGCTCGGAATGCCGTAATTCATGAGGACGTCCATCCCGTAGTAGCCGCTGCGTTCCCGCCCCATCTGCGCCAGCCACGGCCAGAGGGATTCCGGCGGCGCGTCGATGTCGATCGCGTGGGTCATACGGAAATTCGGCCGGGGGATGATGTCGTCGCCGGGCAACCGGCGCTGCGCTTCGCCCAGGCGCGTGCCCCATTTCAACATCTGCGGGCGCAGGAACATGTAATATCCAAAGGCCAGGGCGCCAAACGCAAGGGCTCGCGGCGAGCCTGCTCGCTTCTGTTTCGTGCTCATAGTTTCTCCCTCAGAGGGCCAATGCTCACGCCCGAACTATACCGCCCCGGTCACGCACGCGCAAACGCGCCATTCCCCTGGCATTTGTATAACAATTATCTATAATATCGGTGGATTAGGACGGCAACGATCGAAACTCTGGCACCGACCACTATCCACGTCTAGCCCCATCCAGCAGGAGTATGAAATGTCTGAGATCACGGAACGCGGCTATCACAAGCCCGAAGTTCTGGTATCAACGCAATGGGTTGAGGATCATCTCAACGATCCGAACATTCGCATCATCGAATCGAACGAAGATGCGCTGCTATACGCGTCCGGTCATATCCCCGGCGCGGTCGAGGTCGACTGGGCAAGCGACCTGAACAATCCGCTGCGGCGCGACTATCTGGACCAGCGTGAATTCGAGGCGCTGATGTCTCGCCTGGGCGTCACGCCACAGACAACGCTCGTCTTCTATGGCGATAAGAATAACTGGTGGGCGACGTACGCTTTTTGGGTGTTCCAACTGTTCGGCCACGAAAACGCCCGGATCATGGACGGCGGGCGCAACAAGTGGCAGTCAGAAGGCCGCCCGATGACGCGTGAAGTCCCCCAGTACGAGCCGACGAATTACAAGGCCCTGCCGCGCGACGACCGGCACATCCGCGCCTTCCGCGATCAGGTTTATCAGCACGTGCAGGCGAACCTGCCGCTGGTCGACGTGCGCAGCCCGGAAGAGTATCGCGGCGAGCGACTGCACATGCCCGACTACCCGAACGAGGGCGCGCTGCGCGGCGGTCACATCCCCGGCGCGGTGAACGTCCCGTGGAGCAAGGCGGTCAACCCGGACGGCACGTTCAAGTCTGCCGAAGAGTTGCGCCGCATTTACGAAGAGGAACAGGGCTTGCAACCCGACGAGGAAATCATTACCTACTGCCGCATCGGCGAGCGCAGCAGTCACACGTGGTTCGTGCTGAAGTATCTGCTGGGCTACGAGCGCGTGCGGAACTACGACGGAAGCTGGACCGAGTGGGGGAACCTCGTCAACGTCCCCATCGAACGCTAAACGACGCGTGATCGCGAGAGGTTATGGCTGACTATCCACAGAAGTTGAAAGACGTCCTGGCCGATTTCGAGTTTGTGACGACCCGTACCGAGCGAGCTGAGATGCTCGTCGATATTGCCAGCCGCTTCGAGCCTGTGCCGGAGCATATCGCAACGCGGCCTTACGCCATCGAGTGTAAGGTTCCGGCGTGCGAGTCGGAAGCGTATATGTGGGCCGATCCCTTGCCGGATGGCACGCTCAAGTTCTACTTTGCGGTCGAGAACCCGCAGGGCCTGTCGGCCCAGGCGATGGCCGTGATCCTCGACGAGACGCTGTCCGGCGCGCCACTGGAGCAGGTCGCGTCGGTGTCGCCGGAGATCGTATTGCAGATCTTCGGGAACGACATCTCGATGGGCAAGGGGCAGGGCCTGATGGAAATGGTGCGCGCCGTCCAGACGAACGCAAAGCGCGCCCTGGCAGAGAAGGCTGGCTAACGCACAGCAAAGAACAGCCAAGAACGGCTAAAGACAGCGAAAAGCAGCGGGCGAGCGCATATAACGCGCCCCGCTGCTTTTCGTTAGAAGCGATTCCGCATCGTATCGAAGTAGCCGGTTAGCTCCGCGTAGCCGTAACCACTGGCATCCCCGCTGATCTGTACCGCGCCTTCCCAGTACACGATCCCCTCGCGCAACTCCTGATCCGCCAGCAACGGCTCAAGCTGCAACGTCAGCGGGGCATCACCATCCGGCGTGATGCGGATCGTCCACCCGGCCGGATAGGTCGTACCAGTGTGCGGGCTGGTCCACCAGTCAACCGGCTCGATGGCAATCGACGCGGCAGGCAAGTAACGTGTGCTACCGTCCGGCTCGATCAGCAGGCCGCCGAACGCCGGTTCCACGCCGCCATCCTGCAACCGAATTTGCCCCACCATCAGGTCGCGCCCGTCGTCCAGGTGCAGGCCGAACCAATCCCATCCCTGAGCGTTTTCTCCGAGTGCGCTGGTGCCGAACTCGTGGTCCATCCAGCTCGCACCCGTGACCTGATATTCCGTCCCGCCGATGCGGATCGTGCCGGACGTCTCCAACCGCGAGAGCGAGTAGTAATAGCTCGCGTTGCCCGGCTCGGCGCTCTTGGGGCTGAGGCCGCGCTCGCCTTGCAGGGCAGGCGGCTTGGCCTGCGCCAGCGCGAGATCGATCGCGACCTCTGGCGTGCTGGCGCGCAGCTCGGTGCGGATCGCTTCGTCGTCCTGCGCTTCAACCGCCCAATCGTCCAGCCAGACGCGATAGCGCGGCTCCACCTCGGCGCCCGCCAGCCCTGCCGTGCCCCGGCTAAACCGCTGCGCCTGGTAAAACTGCTCGCCGGACACATCCGTTACGGTGAAGTGCGCCATATACGCCTGATTCGCACGCCACTCGGACTCCGATTCCACATCCCCAGGCGTCAGCGCGCGGCGGAAGATCGTGAACTGGTAGCCGAAGCGGCGGCCGTCCTCAGTGGCAAGATTGCCGGTGTAGTACCACCACTCGGTCTGGTATTCCGGGTGGGCGCCGTGATCGGCGGGGAAGGCCCACTCGCGCGGCTCGACCGCCCGCGCAAACCCGTCCAGATCAAGCACCGGAGCCACCGGGAGCGCCGCCTGACCGTCCGCAGCGTCCGGCGTATCAGGCGTTGCCAGTGTGGAGGAGACGATCAGCGCGATCGACGCGACAAACGCCAGCACAATTCCCCATCGCATCACGGCACGCGCCATAATTTCTCGCCTCTCACCAGCCCAGTCGCGAGATGATCTGCTGTGCCGTTCCGGCGCGCGACAGCATCCCGCACGCTTCCAGGCGGCGGATCAGATCAACCCACTCGTCACGGCGCGGATCGCGCTCGAACACGGGGCGCAGCACCGCAGCCGCCCCGTCATAGTCCTGCAACTCGTCCGCCAGGTTCATCGCCTGCCAGAACGGAATCTCTTCCATTTCGGGCGCAATCTCGCGCGCCTGCTGCCACAGCGCGAGCGCTTCCTCACGCTTCCCGGCCGTCAGCGCCTCGTGCCCGCGCTCGTCCACCACCGCCGCGCGCCGTAGGCGGACCAGCCGCGCCAGTTCGTCCAGCGGGCGCTCGTGCTCGTCCACCCGCAAATCGTAGATCACATCCCACGCTGGCGTGGAGCGATCGCCGGACACTATCTTTAGCGCCGCCGACTGCATCCCGCGAATGTCGCCGTCCTCGGCTTGAGCCGCGTATAGCGCCGCCATCATCCGCGCCGCCAGATCGCCGGTCGCGCTCTCGAACGCCTCGACCATCGCCGGAATGACCGTCGAGCGCGTCATCATGTTCGCCTGGACGGTGTACCCCCCGCCGACGTGGTGCGACGCGTACTGGATGCAATTGGCACCAGTGTGAGCGGCAGCGCGCCCCTGCGCATCCACCACCGCGACCTGCCGCCGGTCCGCACCGGGATCGGACGCGACGAGCGCGGCGATAATCTGCTCCGGCTCAATCCCCTCTTCGAGCAGCGCCAGCCCCAGCGGGCCGAACTTGATATTCGCCGACGCCTGGGTCGCCAGCGCGCCGAGGCCTGGCTTCATCCACGGCACGACCCAGCCGACACACATCTGATGCGTTTGCACTGCGACACCCAATTCGCCGGTTTCGGGGTCGCGCGCCACGATACTGTACGTGCTAAACAGTTTCGAGAAATGTTCTTGCATGAGACTATTCACTCCTTAATGCCTGGGCCGTCACCAGGCGGCTGAGGCGCCACGCCGGATAGATTCCGGCCACCAGCGCCGCCCCAAGCGCGACCGCCAACGCCTGCACAAACTCCTGGCCGCTAAGCGTCAGGTCCATCGACCAGCCAAACGAGCGCACGTTGATCACTTCGATCAGAATGATCGCCAGCGCAATCCCCTGCGGAAGCGCCAGCACTCCGGCGACCCCGCCCATCAGCCCGGTCTGGAGTAAGGTGAAAGCGCGAAGCTGGCGCGGAGTCATGCCATTGGCGCGCAGCACGCCATACTGCCGCGTGTGTTCCAGTTGGAGCGCCAGCAGCGCGCTAAGGATGCCGATAAACGCCACAATCGTCGCCAGCAGGCGCAGCGCCACGGTGATCGCAAACGTGCGGTCGAACACTTCCAGCGCGCTCGCCCGCAACGAGCGGTTGCTCTGCGCGCGCAGGCCAGTGCCGGGCAGCGTCTCGGTTTGCAGCGTTTCGAGCACGTCTTCCAGGCTCGCACCGGGCGCTAGATCGATCGCCAGCGCGGAGAGATAGGGATCGTCCCAGAAGCGGTCGTACACTTCGCGGGCGATCAACACCGCGCCCTGGTCGGTCGTGTAGTCGTAGTATACGCCGGCAACCTCAAACGTGTGCGGACCGCGATCGGTCAACAGGGTGATCTGCGCGTTGTCGGGTGTGATCCCTCGCCGGAACGCGAACGGCTCGCTCACG